>RGUG01000171.1 GCA_010027915.1 bacterium
TCTCTGAGCACACCCCGAACGCAACTGGCCTCGCTTGCAATGCAAACCGTCAACGTCCTTAAAACAGTCGCAAAAGGGATTAAATAAGGCCCGACTTATCGCTCGTTCTGGCGCATCTTTCGAAATTCATCCCGCAATTGTTGATGATGCGCGCCGGGTTGGGCCAATTTGTCTCGGAGTTGGCTTAACGCCTGGAAGCGTTCCGCCCGATTAGACGATGTCTGCGAGTCGTAGTTGCTCAAATGATCCTCAAGAACATCGGCGTACTTCGAATGAAGCGTTGAGGGATGTTTCGCTTCATAGGCGATAATGTAATAGTGCGTTTGGATTTCCAAGGCCAACAATGCGTGTTTTAACCGAGGGATCTTCAAGTCCAATATGCGTCGTCTGTGTATACCATCGGGACGGATTGCAACCATATCCAACTCTCGATTCAACGCGTCCAATTCGGACTCACAGTCTTTCAATTGGCCAACGTACTGGTGCCCAAAATAACGCAAACCTAACGGAGCATCTGCCAATTGCTTAATCGCCGACAGTCTTAGCTTGGGGAAATCGGTTAAATTTTGGTTCAAGGATTGATCAATTCCGTCCAAAATTTGCTGATCTTTTTTTATATCCTTTAGCACCATCGCCAAATGCGACGCGTAAAACCGTTGTTCGTTGAGCCGTTGCGCTTCGAGGTGGGCATTAACATGCCGTGTCGCCTTAATTTGTTCGATTTTTAATACAACCCAAGGGCCTATAATGCCGGAAATCCCAATTAAGCCGATGATGACCGACAATTGGCCAGAACTCGCACCAATCCAATGCCATAGCCGTTTTAGACCGTGCCCTGTTTTGGCGATCATCCGTGTTGCTGCGCCTTAATTTGATTCAAGGCCCCGCCCATCTTAAACCATTCGATTTGACTGTCGTTATAGGTATGTTTCACCGTAATGGTATCCACCATCCCATCGGAATGATGAAGAACCATGGTTAACGGGACCCCTGGGGTGAATGTTGTTAAGCCTACAATGTCCACGCGATCCGTCTCCTGAAATTTTTCGTAGTCGTCCGGATTTTGGAAGGTCAACGCCAACAAGCCTTGCTTTTTCAAATTGGATTCATGGATTCGTGCGAATGACTTCACCACAACCGCTCGAACGCCTAGATGACGCGGTTCCATAGCCGCATGTTCACGAGATGAGCCCTCTCCATAGTTCGTTTCGCCCACGATAACGGACCCTACGCCGTTCGATTTGTAGTATCGCGCGGAATCCGGGACCGGCATTTCGGCGCCCAACAATGGATTCAACACGCTATTCGTCTTCCCATTAAATCGATTGACCGCACCGATGAGCAGATTATTCGAAATATTGTCCAAATGCCCCCGATATTTCAACCACGGCCCAGCCATGGAAATATGATCCGTCGTACACTTCCCTTTGACTTGAATTAACAAGGCCAAGCCAGTCAAATCGGCACCTTCCCATTTAGAGAAATTATCCAATATTTGGAGCCGATCCGACGTCGGAGAGACAGCCACTGTAACGGATTTCCCATCAGCGGCAGGCGCTTGGTAGCCGGCATCCTTCACCTCAAACCCGTTCGACGGCAATTGATCCCCAGACGGGGCCTCAAACCGAAACACGTCCCCGCTTGGCGTCGGCAATGAATCTGTCAGGGGGTTAAAGGTCAGAGATCCGGCAACTGCCAAGGCCGTCACGATTTCGGGAGATGCGACAAAAGCGTGGGTATTCGGATTGCCGTCATTGCGTTTTGAAAAGTTTCGATTAAACGAAGTGATAATCGAATTCGCAGGTTGGGCATCAGCCCCATGTCGCTTCCACTGCCCAATACATGGCCCGCAGGCGTTCGCTAACACAACCCCCCCCAAGTCCGAAAATGCCGCCAATTGGCCATCCCGTTCCGTGGTATAACGGACCTGTTCGGACCCCGGAGTTACCGTAAATTCAGATTTTGCACGAAGTCCTGCGTTGGTGGCTTGGCGCGCAAGTGAGGCCGCTCGGTCCAAATCTTCATAAGACGAATTAGTACACGACCCGATGAGCCCCACCGACAACGTTTCAGGGAACCCATTTTCACGTACCGCCGCAGCAAACTGCGATAAGGGCCACGCTCGGTCTGGCGTAAACGGTCCATTAATATGGGGCTCCAATGTGGACAAATCAATTTCAATGACACGGTCATAGTAGCGACCCGGGTCAGTCACAATGGCATCATCGGGCCGCAAATGATCCGCAACACGATCCGCCTCAACCGCCACATCATCTCGGCCAGTCGCCCTAAAATACGCCGCCATTTGGGCGTCATACGGAAACACCGACGTTGTGGCGCCGATTTCCGCACCCATGTTGCAGATTGTGCCTTTGCCCGTACAGGATAAATTGGCCGTACCCTCTCCAAAATATTCGATAATGTGATCGGTTCCGCCATCCACGGTCAAAATACCCGCCAATTTCAAAATGACATCTTTGGGTGACGACCATCCCGACAATTCTCCCGTTAATTTCACCCCTATAATCTTGGGAAACTTGAGCTCCCATGGAAGCCCGGCCATGACATCCACCGCATCGGCCCCGCCAACCCCAATGGCAACCATCCCTAATCCACCCGCATTCGGAGTATGGGAATCCGTTCCAATCATCATGCCGCCCGGAAAGGCATAATTTTCTAACACCACTTGGTGAATAATACCGGCACCCGGCTTCCAAAACCCAATACCATATTTATTAGAGACCGATGCCAAAAAATCGTATACTTCGCGATTCGTCGATTCAGCAACTTTCAAATCTTCAACAGCCCCAATTTCGGCCTGAATCAGGTGATCACAATGAACGGTAGTCGGCACAGCAACTGCAGCGCGCCCCGCTTGCATAAACTGTAACAACGCCATTTGTGCGGTTGCATCCTGCATCGCCACCCGATCAGGGGCAAAATCAACGTAATCAGAGCCTCTAACAAACGCTTGAATCCCAGACCGATCCCAAAGGTGGGAATATAAAATCTTTTCGGTTAGGGTCAAGGGTCGTCCCAACGCCTGTCGAATCGCGTCAATACGCGCGCTCAATTGTCCATATACGGTGCGAATGGTGTCGATATCAAAGGTCATGAATGCCTCCCGGGGGAAATAATGAGTGCCAAGGTACCAGAAAGCATCAAAAAAATCTCTTAACTATGGTATTCTCCCCCTCAATATCAATGAAAATTTTAATCGTCGAAGATGAAGATAAAATTGCCCAATTCATTCAAAGTGGGCTTAAAAGCGAAGGGTATTCAGTGGACCGCGCCGCGGACGGAGAAGAAGGCTTCTTCATGCTCTCCGAAACCAATTACGACCTTATCGTTTTAGACCTACGCCTTCCAAAAATGGATGGAATGTCATTATGCCGACTGGCGCGGAAATCGGGCAAACGC
>RGUG01000172.1 GCA_010027915.1 bacterium
AAGGGTATGGCCTGCCAAGGATTCGGGTAAGAGAGGTGCGATTCCTTGAGCGACACCCAGGGCGTGGGTGGCGGACCCGGGCGATGCTTATCAATTTGTCATGCGGGCGGTATATTAAGATGATGTTGAATCAAAGCCCGCCCGCCATTGAGGCCCAATCATTGAGTCAGTCGTATGGAAAAACCACAGTGGTTCGTGAGGTCTCTTTTCAAATTGCGGAGGGCGAAAGTGTGGCCTTGTTAGGACCGAATGGGGCCGGAAAAACCACCCTTCTGGATATGATTGAAGGGATTGCGACCCCCTCGAGTGGACAGGTACGGTTGTTTGGATTGGGGTGGGCGTCCGATGCGGCGACGCTCCGCCAATGGATGGGCGTATCATTGCAGTCGACCGCTTATTTTGACCATGTCACCATTGGGGAATTGGCGTCCTTGTTTGCGACCCTTACCCACTCAACCCGTCAACGGGCCGCGCAATCGTTGGAACAGGTGGGACTGGCCTCCTTATCCAACCGACGGTTTGCGGCGTTGTCTGGTGGAGAGAAACAACGGTTTTCACTGGCCATGGCCGTGATGCACCGTCCGCGACTGCTATTGTTAGATGAGCCGACCACTGCTTTAGACCCCAATGCCCGTCACGATATTTGGGCACTGATTCAAGACCTAAGGCGAGATGGAATGACCTTGTTGCTGACCACCCATTATATGGATGACGCCACCACCTTGTCCGACCGCATTATACTGATTGATCAAGGCCAATTGGTGGCCGATGGCACCCTTGCCTCCCTGTTGCAACACGCCGCCTTAAATGGCGGGGTTTATATCGATACCGATGAGAATGTGGGTGACATGGCATTGCCATGGCGGGTGATACCCCATCGAAATGGCTGGCTACTCACCCCTTTCGACGGGCAGCCCATTCCATCGGTTCAAGCGGTGTGGGAGCACTTGACCCGTTTGTCGGTAACGCTTCACGGTGTGCAACGCCAGCAACCAACCCTTGATGATGTGTTTCGCTATATGACGGGTCGGCCACTCACATGAAGGTCTTCTGGGCTCTCACGTGGTTGTTAACCAAGCGGTTTTTTAGACAACCTGCGGTTTTGTTTTGGTCCCTGGCATTTCCCATTGCCTTGTCGGTTGTGTTGGGCATGGCGTTTTCTCGACCCCCTGCCCCTGTGAGAATCGGGATCATGGCCCCACCTCCCTTTCAATCACCGGATATTGAGTGGGTTCCGACCACCCCCGACCAATTGTCCAAACACCGTGTGGGCGGGCATTTTCATGTGTGGGTTTCCCAGGTCACCCCTTCCATGCAAGTGGGGGGGGATCCTTCCCATGGCGACACCCGGCTGGCACGGTTGCTACTGGCCCAGCAGACATCCCCCACTCCCCTCCCCTCGGTCACCGTTCAATCCCGTCCGGGTGGTCGCTACATCGATTTTTTGGTCCCTGGGATGATGGCCTTGGGCATCATGAACAGTTCGTTGTGGGGCATCGGGTATGCGTTAATTGACATGCGAAACAAAAAAATGTTGCGTCGGTTGGTGGCCACCCCCATGCCCCCTGCCACCCTCTTGCTGGCCCATTTTATGGTTCGATTGGTCGTGGGGGTCATCGAGTCCCTGTTGCTGTTGGCCATCACCGGCTGGCTTTTCCATCTTGTCGTACAGGGTAGTATTGTGGCATTGTGTATGTGTTTCGTTTCGGGGACCTTTGCATTTAGCGGGTTTGGCGTGATGATTGGGTCCAGGACCGATTCATCCGTAGTAGGCAATGGGTTAATCAACGCAGTATCCTTGCCCATGACCATCTGTTCCGGTGTTTTCTTTACCTACCGCTCTTTTCCCAACGTGGTGGCCAATGTCATTGAATGGTTGCCGCTTACGGTGTTAGCTGATGCTTTGCGATTGGGTATGACCGAACCGGTGGGGCCCGGGGATGTGTGGGTGCCTTGTATGATCTTGTTGGCTGTGGGATTGGTTGGACATGGGTTAGGACTCAGATGGTTTAAATGGCATTAACATCGACACGTCTTTCACTTTTGTTGCGCTTTATGACGGTTCGTCGTCAACTGATGTTGTCAATTGAGGCGACGTATGATGAGGCCCCCTTGTCGTTGGGTCTTTCAACCTTGATGCAATTTTTGTTTGAAGAAGAAGGACGATTGGCCAAGCCGGAATCTGATTTGTTGTATTTATTGGCCAAATTGGTTAAAAAATCCCAAATTGGGACCCAATTGGTTTATGTGGTGGCGTCTGATTCGGATATGGCGGCGTTTTTGTTGGCATTGGCCGATTCTGGGGCCCGTGCCCTATGGGTGGCCCATGACGGGTCGCAACGACCGATTGTGGTACAGGGAACCATGCCCATGACCATGCTGATCGAAGAAAAAAAAGGACGGCTTTGTTGCAGTTTGACCGATCGTAGTCGGTGGTTAACCACCCCTGATGCGTGGTTGCACTTTAGGGTGAATCGGCGACAAGTATGGTTTTGCAATGGGGTGATACGCACCAGTTTGTCAGCCGAACTGGACCAATTTATTCAGCGCTTTTTAGATGTACCAAAGGTCCTGTTGGGGGGGGCGGAAGCCACCAAATTTATTCAAAATGTTTATTCTCCCAATAAAAACGTTATATTTTGGCAATTAAGAACCGACCTGAATCGTTTTCTTCCCCACGAAGTGCAACCAGAACCCATCTTGGATATTCAATACGCCAATGAACGCATTCAGCTCGAAATTCATTATCAATATGGGCGCGAAGAAATCACCCCTCTTTATGAATCCGAAACCATTCCGAGCAACCGTGGCCCCATTAAACGGATGTTGGATCTTGAGGGTATTTATCAAACCGATTTGATCGAGTTGTTTCAGGAATTTAATGTGCCACTGGCCTTGTTTAGCCCGGGGGATATCGCACGGTTTTTTGATATGATTGTGCCGATGTTAGAAGACCGGGGGTGGTTGATTCGGTCCAATGCACCAGAGTTTAAGGTCGATCCCCACGCAGTGGATGTGTCATTTGGTATTGCCAACGACATGACCACCCCGGATTGGTTCTTTTTTGAGCCCACGTGTACCATCAAGGGCGAATCGTTTTCACTCATCGAAATTGCCCGTCTGATCACCGAAAACCATGGCTATCTCAAGACACAGCAAGGCTTTATTCGCATTTCAGATCAAACCCAAGCCGAGATTAAGCTGTTGCAAGAGCATGGGGCCCTTCGCACGGGTAAAACCTTTTCTCGTGCGGATATTTTACCCTTGATTTTGGCCACCAATGCGGTGGGGACATCCAATGAATCCGAAACCGTTGTAAACCGCCTCAAACAGCCCCATCGGGTGGGGTATACCGAGCCTGGGGATGCGTTTCAAGGCAAATTGAGGGATTATCAGCAATATGGCTTAAATTGGATGTA
>RGUG01000173.1 GCA_010027915.1 bacterium
AGGCAGTGTGTTCGCCGAAGAAGGTGTGGTGGACATTACGTTTAAACACCCCAAACTAACTGATTACGCCGTGTCCCAGGGCCTTCGCAACGTATCCTATCTCTCACGCGATACCTATAAGTCCACTTTTCATTTTGGCTCAGACTCTGACTCAGAATCGGTCCAGTTTGATGGTACCAGCTATCGACTGAATCAATCTGGCAGCATGTATTATGATGTTTATGTTCCTCAAGCAGGCGAAAGTTGTCAGGATTGCTATTTTAGTTTCTTCAAACAAACCGTCGGCGGACTGTCAACCCAAATAGTAAATTATAAATCGGGAACACTAGAATACGCAGCTGTCCAGGAAATAGAATCGGTAGCGGCTAATCATGAGAGAATAACCTTGCCTTTTTTTGAAACGAAAGAAAGCGGGTTTACCTTGTCTTTAGCCCCAGATGGGTCGATGATAGCCTCTATCATGATGGAGAATAAGAATACGACACAATTAGTAGAACAGTTTGGCCCATTCAAGTTATCAAAAAATGGGACCACTTATACGTTGGTCAGTAAGTTAGCGTTACCGATCAATACCCAGAATGAGCCCATTCTGGTATTTAAATTATTTAATAGTTCGGGGCTTCACATCGGCGAAGCGACTTATGAGTCAAAAAATGCTGCCAAATTTTTATTCAAATTGTATGTCAATGGCGTCTTAACCCCCGTCGAGAACTTATAGGGAAACAGGGTGGGGGGGCAAGTCGGCCCCGCCACTCTTTCGCCCCCACCCTCCCGGTCCTTTACCTCTCGGTCGAATCGTGGTGGAACGGGGGGGGTGGGGTTGAAACCAAATGGCGAGCATCTCTACCCCATTTCAAGTAAGACCAGAGGGTTTCCCGACCACCATTCCTGTTTTCATGACTACCATTGAAAAAATAAAAAATAGTTGACGTCATATAAAAAAGATGAAATAGAGTTAAGTCCAAAAACAAAGGGGCACGTACCATAACAAGCAACACAACCCGCCCCCTCTCCTACATCATACCAACGGGTGGCATCTTGATCTTGAGTGGGATACTCACGCTGATAATGGCGTCCGGATTAGTCAGTGCGAGTACAAATGCGATTGACAGTGACACCCCAGGGTTGATTTTGGTAATGGCAGGACAAGCCGATGCCAGTAAAACCGATCGTAACCCGATCAAAACGGTCAACTATCAAGGGATGCAGACCCATCTCGATGAGGCCAAGGCCATCACGCAAATGATGACTGACATGACCGGACAACCGGTGTTACTCATGTACCTCAACATCGCTAAAAAAGAAAACAAAGAGACCCCCCATGACGTGGGTGAGCTTGACTCTGGTCTGACCCTCACAGACGCCTTAAACGCCCACCGTATTAATCAGATCTCAAAAAAACAGAACTCAAATGGCAGGCCCCACACCATCGTCGCATATGGTGCGGGCAACGGAGTCCTAAGAAAAGCCTTGCTTGTGATGTCCTTAACAAACCAATGCTTAAGTCAGAACATCCAAATCATCAGTGTGGCAAACCCTGCGTCCGCAAAGGCTTTGAACGACGCCCATAAAGTGGGGGCGTCTTTTCTGGGCCCATACAACTCTCTCGGGCTAAGCGAATCGATGCAGACTTACCTGAAGCGAGATCCAACGCTTCGGGCGCTCATCCCATCACTGAAGGCCGATCAGGTGCCAGTGATGAGGTGATAAGATGCAATGGGATAAACCAGGTGCCAGTAAGGGGCGTGCTCCTGACGGCCCCTTTCCTCTCGATTCGGCCGATGAGGCCATTCCCCTTCCTATACCCCCGGGGCACGAACCATATGGTTGAGGCAAACGGAACGCCATCAACGAAACGGGCTGACCCAAGTAGCGTATCCATCACGGATGGACCCGCCACCATGTTATCAAGCCATTTTGGAAGTAATACGGAGTACAATGAGAACCTGATGGTGTATGGAGGGTTCCCGTCCCCAAACCAGTGAGACCTGTCAGGCTGGCTATTCTAGTTCTAACCCCCCAACTAGTCCGCGTGCAAGGGTCATACCGGTATACAACATCCTGAATACGGGCCCGTATCATCGAATGGAGTGGGAGCCGTGGATTCTTGTTTTGGAAACGAGACCACAAGGCGTAACCCGTTTATGTAAAACGGGGGAGCTCCTATTAAGTACACCGCCATGATAAAAAAGATGGTATTCAACCGTTTGGGGCCAATCGAATGATCACGCCAGGGCAAAACGTCCACCTTGATTCGAAAGGTACCCGTTTCATGTGACATCACAAAAGAAACCAAGCAACTGGGTTTGACATGATGAAACCCAGACGGGATAAAAATCGGCGACGTCACTTGTATCCGTCAGAACCATCTTACCTGGTTATATCCAGTGTATGCGAATGGGGTGTTAAGCACGGTTGACACGCTCTAGTGTGCCAAAATGGGGTTCCACCACCACAGCCAACTCAAGTGGACCGACTCCATCACCCGATCAAGCAATCGGTGGGTCAGCAACAGATACGGATGGAAAAAAACCCGATTGGATGGCCCCCCTCGTACCCCCATCACATCATGACAGGCTAGGGAATGAGGGTCGCGACATAACCCGAGCCAAAAGACGGACAACCCCACACACCACACGCTTCGCCAGCTGAAATCGAGACCTAACGGATTCCATTCATTTTTTTCATTTGGATCATCGTTAAAATATCGATATGATTCCATCATTCAATATCATCATCACAAGTCAGCAAGGTTGTGTTCAGCCAGCCGATCGTGCTGACCGGCTCAAAAAAAGGGGAGAAAGTACGCCCATGTTCCCATTCATTACGACGACCACCAACCCAACAGCAAGTCATGTCCCGATGTTGGATAACCTCTTGGTGCCAATACAAAAGGGTTGGGAGTGGATACAGACCCACGTTCAACCCGTTGTACAACACCTATCCACCCCCTGGTGTGACATCCAGGGGTCATCATGGCAAGTCCCCACTCCGTCCTGCACTCATACATCCCCTGAATCTCAGACGATGGGAAGCCCCATTCAAAACCCAATAGAGGGTATCACCACATGGTGCCAAGGGGTTCAGCAGTGGGTGGCAAATCAGACAGCCAACAGCCCACCGTTAGTGCCAGCATCCAGCGGGTTGTCTAGTACCCACCCAACAGTCGGTGACCCATTACTGGCAACAAACAAAACGGGACCTGACTCTTACCACTTTCATAACCAGTGAGTACCTGCAAGAAACAAACTCACCCTTGTGGAACATGTGGCCCCTTCGCCCAGAGTAATCGGACCGTGTAAATGATAGATTACGCAAAACAATCCGACTCCAGATTGGAATGAAGGCCATACATCTGCTAAGTCGTAGTTGTCGAAAATTGCATCTGGTA
>RGUG01000174.1 GCA_010027915.1 bacterium
CGCCATTTTTACGGTCACCCACGGCAAACCCGTACGCAGCCAATAGGCATAACTTTCATAAAATGCATCGATTTCAGGCACAGGATAATAAACCACTTGGATACCATGTGCTTGCAGACGTTTTGTCGTATTATTATCCGCAACCAAAGGATTAGGATCGCGATAAGCAAATACGACGGTATGCACGCGACGCTCAATCAATCCATCCACACAAGGTGGCGTCCGACCCCAATGGGTGCACGGTTCCAGCGACACATACAGGGTGCCACCCCTGGCTTCTTCACCTGCCGCTTGGATTGCCAATACCTCGGCATGGGGCTTGCCTGGTCCTTCGTGTACCCCCGCCCCTACCACACGGTCTCCCTGGGTTAGGATGGCACTAACCGCTGGATTGGGTCGGGCGGCTTTGCATCCCCCCAGGCTCATCCCCACCAAGCGTTGCATGATTTGATTATCCACGTGGTTTAATGGCATGGAGTCGCTTCCTAATGGCCAGACGGTCGTTAAAATACACCTCGATATCACCCCCTGGGGCCAATGAAAAGGTGTCTGAAGCAGTGGCCAAGGGGGCCAACGTCTTGGAGATCAACTCCATTGCCCCGGCCCCCGATCGGTATACCATCGTCACGTGTTGCGGTGGCCATCCTTCTAACACGGCGGTTTGAATGGTTACCATCACCATCCCAGGCTCACTGCTATTGGGTTGAACGGTGAGCTCAATCGGAAACCCTTTGCTCACCACCACCCCCATTCGGCCATTGATACTGGCCACCATATTGGGCGTGGCGGTTTGGGATATGATTTCGCCGGCGGGTATGGTCAGTGAATATTGTTGGTCATCCACCGATAATGGCACCCCCATTTCATGGGTGATGGCCTTGGCTTGTGTAAGGGTTTGTCCTTGCAAGTTCGGAATGGTCCATTGTGTTTTTTTGACCGATCGAAACAATAAAATTAACCGGTTTTCTTTGACTTCAGTTCCCACTTCCGGCTTGATATCGGCCACCATGCCATCGGGCATGGCATCGCTTTCACGGCTACCGGCCACTTGAACACGTAGTTTCATGTCTTGGAGGAGCAAGCTGGCATCTTCGATGGACATGCCAATCACGTTGGGGACCTTGCTGGTCGATAAAGACGTTACGTAATGCACCACCCAACGGTATCCCCCCACCATCACCAACAAGACCACTACTCCGACCAAGGCCCACCATTTTCGTCGACTGGGTGCCAAGGGGCTGGCCATGGCCACCGTCATCGTAGGGGCGGTGTCGTGGTCAGACGAAGACCCCCTCACTTCAACCGGTTCGGCGTCTTGGTACAAGGTCGTCATGGCGTTTTCGAAGGTGGACCATACCCATGCCAACTGGGCGGGGCGTGCCTCAGGATGGTGGTCTAATAACTGGGTAATCAACGATTTTAATGGTTCGGAATCGGGAAGGTGTCGGCAATGCACCGGTTGGAATGGGGTCCCCATGTGTTCACATAAGACCGCCGGTTGGGTGGTAAAGGGATAGGGCCATTTGCCCGATACCAGCAGATAAAGCAACACCCCGATGGCATATAAATCGAGCCGGTCATCCACTCCGTCCAATCGCCCAATACCCAGCACCCATTCAGGGGCCAAAAACAGGCTCATGTCATAGGCGGTGACATGGGGCCAATGGTGCTGCAATGCCAGGGCATGGACGCCGGTCTGCCACAAGGCAAACGCATCGCCCCGCTTGACATACGAACAAAGGGATAAGGTGCCATGGGCGACCCCATATCGTGACACCGCCAACGCCGCTGCCAACAACTGACGCATCAGCTCAACCCACTCACTGGGGGTTTCCGGGGGGGTGGTTTTAAGGCGATGGAGCAACGGCTGATAAGGGGTCAGCGCTTCGTGCACCACATAAAAATACGTGGCATCCTGCCCATGGTGCAACAAGGGAACCACCCAATCGGATTGAATCTGCTGGACCCGTTCTGCCATACGGGACATGGCTTGCACGGTGGCGGGTGACAAGATGGCGAGGGGATAACGGGTTACCCATACGGGATTCTGACCTGACAAGGTGACTGAATAGGTGACCGATACAGGATCCCTTGCGATTTCTTCTCCGTATTCAATCCAACGTGAAAATTCGGACATTACCGACGCTTTTTTGTAATGCCTTGCTTGTTTTTTAAATTCCGACGAATATCAATTTGCTTTTCTTCGGATCGTTTCAAAAAAGTGGACAGCTTGTCTTCAAAGGCCGTGTTTTTTGTTTTTTTATGTAGCGTGGTCGTCACATCCGCCTCATAGCCTTCGGCGGCACGCTTTAATGACAACTCCAAGCGATTTTTGGCATTTCTTGCCATGACTTTGACCGATACAGCATCCCCAATGGCCACAAACTTGGTTACATCCGATACAAACTCATTGGCAATTTCTGAAATATGAACCAGTCCCTCTTCCCCATCTGCTAGCTTGACAAAGGCCCCAAACGTGGTGATATGGGTAATCACACCGCTGACAATTGACCCTATTTTTTCATCATCCATATTGAATTATCCACACTTTCATTTCACTTTCACTGCACACGATTACGGGGTCCCCTTGGGTGGGGTGACGGGGATAGGATGAATTTTATACACCACTTCCCCCTCTTTAACATACCCTAATTTGGTTTTGGCTGCCATTTCCCAAAAGGCCGGACTTTGCAACAACGATAACCCACGCTTGGCACGATCATTGAGACGGTTTTCATTCATCATGTCCTTGCGTAGCTGGTGGTATTCACTCATGTAGGCATTATAACGAAAAATATTTTTAAGGCCAATCCACAAGGAATACGCCAATACCAACAACGCGGCCCCCACCATTAAGTTGCGGCCCCATGGGCGACTCATCCAACAAATACGGAGGTGCCGGGGTAGTGTGCCACCTGGCCCAAGTAAGAGTCGATCCGTAACAATTGGTTGTATTTGGCCACCCGATCCGTACGGCACAATGACCCCGTTTTGATTTGACCTGCATTGGTGGCCACGGCCAAATCCGCAATAAAGGTGTCCTCGCTTTCGCCTGATCGGTGCGATATCACGGTGGCGTAGCCCGCTCGCGATGCCAGTTGGATGGCAGACATGGTCTCGGTAATGGTGCCAATTTGATTGGGTTTGACCAACAATGCGTTGCCCACCCCTTCCTTAATGCCACGGGCCAATATCTCGGGGTTGGTGACAAATAAATCATCGCCTACCAATTGTACCCGGTGACCCAACCGCTGGGTTAATTGAGACCACCCAGTCCAGTCCAATTCCGACAGCCCATCCTCGATGGATAAAATGGGGTAATGGTCCAACAAATGGGCGTATAAATCGATCAACTCGTCAGATCGCAAGGTTCGACCTTCGCCCTCTAAG
>RGUG01000175.1 GCA_010027915.1 bacterium
CTGTACACATGTTGGTAGTGGTGCGGTTTTCTTGGGCATCGTTTTGAATCCATACATCGTATATCGTATTCTTCCACCATTCCCTCATGTCCTCCATGGGGTCCTTTTGAAACACAATGTCGCCATCCACCAACAGCACATGTTTTTGAAGCGAGAGAATGCGATAAATGAGTACTAGTTTAAAGTAACAGATTTTATCGTAACCCTTTGTATTCCAAGGACAAAAGGCCCCTAGGGTGTTATCCTCGATACAAAAGGAAGAATAGCCAAACCGTTGGAGGGTCACTGCCGCCTTTTTGTCCATACATACGATGAACACCTTTTTATGTAGACCAAATGGCGCAAGGCTTTTTAGCATATTGAGGGTGTAAAACAAATAGCCATAATTGGTCACGGTTGTGATCACGGTCGTACCATCCTCCAATAGATACGGCTCGATATCGTGACTATTTTAATCCTATAGAAATCACTCATGAAAACGTAACTATTGAATGCGACATATTTGAAATCATGACATTTATATTAACTCAAAGGCCCATTCAATCAAAAAATACGATGCATTAAATCCACTGATCGATCGATCACTCAACACGACGTCGTCGCCATGACCCAGTGTATAAAAGACGCAAGTCGATGAAAGGATGATGATGCACACAATTCAACCCATGAATGACCCCGGCCCGCATCCCACCAACGTCCCCCACCCTTTGGCACAAGCCAATCAGAACGCAACCGCCGCATTAGCGGCCATACTAGCCATGCCGACAGACACGGATCGGCGTCATGTGGGGTAAGTAAGAGGATCGTATCGTGATCAAAAAGGCCGCCATCCCCATCATGATGGCGGCCAAAACCTCACGGTGATGGACCATGATAAGTAAGCCATCACCCACCACGTCGATGCTCTTCACACTGATAAAACACCGTGCTGGCATTAGATCCCAAGCCTCACAAAAAAATGGTTGAAACAAAGCAGGGTAACCGAGGTCCCTTGCCCCACTAAATGACATCCACCACCAGAAAACCATCCGCCGATGCCTCGTCGGATTGGTCCAAGATAGCACCCATCGTTTTCAACCGAACCGCAGACACATCACACACTGCATTGGGTAACCCACACGATCCAACCGTACCAATTGGTATCCTCACCCCATCCGCACCAACATAACCCCCCCAACAGGGGGCCGCACAACCAAGTGAGAACCCAAAAGGCAATATCGCACCCTGGTAGCTCAAGCGTCACGGAACCATGTTAGGCATACCCCCTTATCACAAACGGTCTACACCGCTTCAGTGTGGTACGCCCGCCACAACATCCGTACCCGCTGTGTAAAGTCCGTCCATTCATACGGATACGGTGTCGTCACATCCATCACCGGTGACGGATGGAGCCCATCCAAACAAGGCGATACGACCAATACCCCCCCACTCCCCCTGGTCATTCGCTTAAATTGACGACAAAATGGCAGCATCGAGTTGGGGCCAAACTGATCATGAACCACCACCACCCGTACCCGATTGGGATACAATCTTACCATGGCCAACGCATCGGGTAAGGAATACACCACCTTCACCGGTACCCCCAATAACCCTTGCCATACCGCCGTTGACACCCGATGCGGGTCTACCCCCCATGAACCAGTACCATCCGATCATGCCCAGACAAATCGGGAAATACCGAGGCAACCAAGCCTCGTTGGCGGGCCAACTGGTGCACGGCATCGGCCTGATGCCAGCCCATTTCAGCCAATAAGGGAACATGATGACGCTGTGCCAAGCGCATCAAACGACGATAAAAAGACGTCCCGTCTGTCCCTCCATCCAAGGCCATTCGGGGATCATGTTGCCTCACACTGGGGGATAAGTGGGCCCAATCCCCCGTGGGAATATAAGGGGGGTTACACACCATGATCGTATGAGGACCCAGCAAGGTGGGAGCCCCCGTGCGCACCGAAAAAAAAGACCCCGCCTTTAGCACATGGTTATCACATGGGTGTCGCCGGTGATTCAGGCGGGTCAATTGCAAGGCACGCTGACTCACCTCCCATGAAACCACCTGAACATGGGGGCACTCTAAGGCAATCGTTAAGCCCATCACACCCGACCCTGACCCCAATTCCAACACCGTGTGCCAAGGGCCTCGCCTCAGCATCTGAACCGCCTTATCGACCACCCATTCGGTATCCGTTCGGGGTAACAACACCCCCGATCGAACCGCAAACAAGCGACCATAAAACAATGCCTCCCCCAACCACAATTCGATGGGATGGTCTTGATCAAGCCACGCCATCAAGGAACCCAATCGCTTGGATTCAACACGGGTGGGGGTCCCCCTATCAAAAGACGACGGTGCCGCCTTGGCCAATGCCTGACGCCACTCACCCAGGGGCACCCCCCATTGACGACGACCCAGCGCCACCAAGCGTTGCCAATCCGCCCGGTCTTTAATCGAGTCGACTAAGTCGTTCCATTTGGTCATTGCTGATAAGGGCATCAATTAAGCCATCTAACCGACCATCCATAAACTCATCCAATGAATGCAGTGACACATTGATGCGATGATCCGTGACACGGTTTTGGGGATAATTGTAGGTACGAATTTTTTCGGATCGATCCCCACTACCCACCTGTTCTTTGCGTAGGGACGATTCTTGGTTCCGACGACTTTCGGCCTCTTTTTCCATCAATCGGGTGGTCAAAATACGCAAGGCTTTGTCTTTGTTTTGAAACTGAGACCGCTCGTCTTGGCACACCACCACCGTGCCCGTTGGCAAATGGGTAATACGAATCGCTGAACTGGTCTTGTTCACATGCTGCCCCCCCGCACCCGAGGCACGAAAGGTGTCGATTTTAAGGTCCTTGGGTTCGATTTTAATGTCCAACTCATCGGCTTCTGGTAAAATGGCCACCGTTGCCGCAGAAGTATGAACCCGTCCCGATGCTTCAGTATCGGGTACCCGTTGCACACGATGGGTCCCACTTTCGTACTTGAGCCGACTAAATGTGCCTTTCCCCAATACCGAAAACACAATTTCTTTTAGCCCCCCCAGACCCGTCTGTGCCTCGGATAATACCTCTAACTTCCACCCCATACGGTCTGCGTAACGTTGATACATCCGAAACAAATCCGCCGCAAACAAGGCCGCTTCTTCACCGCCCGTACCCGATCGAATTTCAACCATCGCATTTTTGCGATCATTGGGGTCTTGGGGAATTAAATACAGCTGCAACTGGCGGGCCAACCCGTCTTTTTTTTCATTTAATACGGCCCACTCAGCTTTGGCCATGTCACGCAATTCAGGATCTTGTGCCAGTGCGTCCAATTGCAG
>RGUG01000176.1 GCA_010027915.1 bacterium
ATTGGCTCCCCCTAATCGTTCTTCCATCTCAAAAATGGATAATCGAATCAAGGTCGGCAACCGATCAACGGTAAACGTAATGGTCCCTTCCCTTGCATACGCTTGCTGTGAATGAGACGCCCATACGGCGTCTCGAAACGGGATATCATCTTGAATGGTCAACAACATGATATCCTGGGGATTGGCTCGAATGGGATCGGTGTTTTGATACGATTCCATTTTGACCTTGAATGACACCGATCGGTTGGATACCATCACCGGACGAATGGTGAGCCGGAGCCCATTGGCCATGGTGATTTTGGCCGGAACCTGTGACACATCCACCGTCACCAACGGGGGGCCGTGATGAACCCCTGACCAATACCAGCCCCCACCTGCCAATATGGCCACCAACAGAGTCACCCCCACCCACCATCGTCGACGTCGATGATGCGGTCTCATGACAAGGCCCTGATCATGTCGTCAGGATCCACCCATTTTTCGCGTGGCTTACCCAAGGCCTGACCCCGGGCTACTTCCTGCTCATCGATCTGTTTCCATTCGTCAAAACTAACCCATCGAATCCCTTGTTGGGTCACCCATTCTTTAAAGGCATCCGTCTGACGGCCCACACTGGGCAAAGACGCCGCCAATAGGGTGCGGGCCGTTTCGGCCCCACACGGCTTGTTGGTTCCCAACACCCCCGAGGGACCTCGTTTGGCCCATCCTGCCACAAATAACCCCGGCACCGGCTGGCCTTCAAGGTCGAATACTTGACCTTGTTGATGGGGGACCGTATGGGTAGTGGGGCTAAAAGGACACCCCGGCAATGGCACACTGCGATAGCCCACACTTTTGAACACCATGTCCGCCGGTATGACCTGTTTGACTCCGGTTCCGATGGCTTTTTGTTGCCCGGCTGGACCTTGCAATTGATTGCGTTCTAAGACCACCCCAGTTACCCGATCGGTACCCACAAACGCCACGGGCGATTCAAAAAACCGAATACTCAGCGTGCGCTGGGGTGCATCGATAGGGTGTGCTTGTCGAAGGGCATGGAGTGCCGCCCAATTCTTTCGGGCTTTATTGGCGTCCGGATGATCTAATTCTTCCATACACGCCTTTCCCAACTCAAAATCAGGGTCATGAAAGCGAAGGGACACCCCGGGTATATGACCCAATTCTTGTAACTCCAATTCCGTAAAGGCCGCTTGCACCGGCCCCCGACGTCCGATCAATGACAAGGTCGTCGTGTGATTGCCTGCCAAGGCGGTTAAACGATCTTCGGGGATATCAGTAGCCCGCAACGCCGACACCGGCTTGGCCAACAAGCGCACCACATCCACCGCCACGTTGCCTTGTCCGATCACCACCACATGGCGGGCCGTGGACCAATCAAAAACGGTGTCTTTGCCATCGGGATGCCCATTTACCCACGACACAAAACGGGTAGCGGGCCAGATCCCCGGCATGGATTCCCCCTCTATACCCAAGGCCCTGTCTTCACTGGCACCGGTGGCCACCACCACGGCGTCAAACCACGCCCTCAGGTCGTGCAAGGTGACCCCCTGGCCAACCGGTACATTTCCCATATAATGGCATCGTGCCCCAAATTGGGTCATGATCCGCTCATAATACGTGGCCACCCCCTTCATTTTTTGGTGGTCTGGGGCCACCCCCCCGCGCAGTAGCCCATACGGACTGACCAGTCGTTCTATCAGTGTGACCTCACAGGTGGGGTCGGCTTTTAATAACGCCTCGGCCACATACATCCCACTGGGCCCTGCACCCACAATGGCAACCCGCATCATCGAAAATTCTGACAGGATACATGAAACCCATAGTCACGATCCCGTACCATCTGAATCACCCGTTGCAAGTCATCGATGGACTTGGCGGATACCCGAACCTGATCCCCCTGTATTTGGGCTTGTACCTTGGTTTTCATGTCTTTAATATCCTTGACAATTTGCTTGGCTTGCTCAGACGAAATCCCCTGTTGAATGCCAATGTCTTGTTTGACCCGCCCACCCAACGCCGACTGGATCCCACCAAACGACAATGATTTGAGCGAAATCGATCGTTTGGCCAGTTTTTGTTTTAAAATGTCGGCAATGGCTCCCACCTTAAATTCATCGGGGGCGTGCAACACGATCTGGTGATCCGATGACCGAAGCACCACCTCGCACTGGTCATCTTTGAGGTCATACCGTTGCGAAATTTCTTTGGTGGTTTGGGCCACCGCATTGGTCACCTCCGCCATGTCAATGGTCGATGCAATATCAAACGAATGATCCGCCATGTGTAACCTCCTGTGACTGAGCTGCCAACGACCACAATACGTCATAGGGAAAAATGGATGAATGCCCATCGCTCCAATTGATGCCCACCGCATAATTACCCACGGGCCCCATTCCCTCTGGGACCACATCCTCGGGGACTTGTGCCTTGGTAACCAACACCCGATCCGTCCATTCATCCCGGCATCGTGCACACCGGCACGCCAACCGAAGGGTAAGACAGGGTATGGTCACCGTCTGGTTTGCTTGGGATACCTGAACCCCCACGGCCGGTATCAAGCTAACCTCGGGTGTGGGGATGGCATCATACCGCAACCGGCTGACCTCACGCACCACGGCGGCAGATAAAGCGGTCACTTGCTGAGCCACCGGTGACGTGGGGTGGGCCAAGACCAACGGATCGCCGGCATCGCTGGTGTGAGACACCACCGGGTCGATGGGAAACGAAAACGCATGCTGAAACCCAAATTCCCGCGTCAAGCGTGACAAGGCCCCCCGACCAAATGGGTAGTGCCGCGTCCCCCCTGGTTCGGCATCAAAATACGCCATGTTTTCCACCACGGCAATGGGCGGGACTTTCATGGTGGTGAGCCATTCGATTCCCTTGATGACATCCACAAAGCTCAATTGCTGGGGGGTGGTCACAATCACCGCCGCCGTTATGGAAATCATTTGGGATACGGTCAAGTGAATATCGCCCGTACCGGGTGGCATGTCAAGAATCAAATAATCCAATGCCCCCCACTGGGTTTGGGTCAGCAATTGGTTGATTACCTGGCTGACCATGGGACCTCGCATCAAGGCCGGGGTTCGGGCGTCCTCTTCGGATTGGGTGTAGCCAAATGACATGAGTTTGACCCCTTTGTATTGCAAGGGTTTAATCCATTGCCCATCAAACACCAGGGATGTGTCAGGCAAGGCCACCATGGTCGGCAAACTGGGGCCATAGACATCGGCATCAAACAAGCCCACTGATGCCCCTTGTTCAGACAACGCAAAGGCCAAATTCACGGCGGTCATGGATTTACC
>RGUG01000177.1 GCA_010027915.1 bacterium
CATGACCCTATGCGACTGGCACTCATAACCAAAAACCCCCGCCTGTATACCTCGCGCCGGTTGTTGAACGCCATTCGAGGGGCCGGTCATCAAGGCATGGTCATCAACCCCTTTCGGTGCACCCTGACCACCCATCCCTTTGGCATTCGGCTGGGCAAGCGTCGGCTCACCTTGCCCGATGGGGCCATCCCGCGACTGGGGGCGTTGGGACACTGGCCCATCCTGTCATTGTTGCGTCACTTGGAAATGGCCGGTGTGTCATTGATGAATCGAACGGAGGCCATTGCCATTGCACGGGACAAGTGGCACACCATGCAATGCCTTCAACAAGCGGGTATTCCCATCCCGCCAAGTATGACCAATGTGGCTGCCGACATTGTTCACAGCCTGCAAACCGACACCGGATGGGTCATCAAAACCGTGGATGGGCTGCAAGGCAGCGGGGTGGTGTTAGGCCCCACCATGCCCAGTGCCATGAGTATTGCCACCCTGTTGCAACATGCCCATCTTAATGCCCTAATCCAGCCCTTTTACCCCGAAGCGTCCGGACAAGATGTCCGGTGTTTGGTGGTGAAAAACCAGGTCATTGCCAGTATGAAACGACAGCATGGAGGGGGTGATTTTCGTTCTAATTTACACCAAGGGGGTAAGGCCATTCCCTATCTTCCCACTCCACACGAAACCGAGTTGGCGGTAGAATCGACCCGCACGATTGGGTTATCAGTGGCCGGCGTTGACATGATTCAGACCCATCACGGTCCGTTGGTATTAGAGGTGAATGCCTCACCCGGATTGGAAGGGTTAGAATCGGTCACTGAAATCGACGTAGCCGCCCACATCATTGGGGCATGGATAGGGAGTATGACATGAAACGACCGTATCGATTTTCGAAATACCACGGACTGGGCAATGACTTTGTCATCCTCGATGGCATTCACCAACAATTGCCGGAACACATGGCCACCTTAAGCATGGCGATTTGTGACCGTCATATGGGCATTGGGGCCGATGGGGTATTGCTCCTGTTGCCATCCGATCACTCTGATTTTCGGATGCAAATCTTCAATGCTGATGGGTCCGAGGCCCAAATGTGTGGCAATGGTATCCGGTGTTTTGCCACCTATATTTTTGAAACCGGCTTAAGTAGCAAAGAGGTGTTAAGCATCGAAACCATGGCAGGCGTCATGGTACCCGCCATCAATCACGTCAATGGCAAAGTCACGGCCATCGAAGTGGATATGGGCACCCCCCGCCTCACCAAAGGCATGATTCCCATGCAAGGGAACCCCCAAGATGCCGCCACGTCGGTGACCATCGACTTGGGCGATTCACAATGGGAGGGAACAGGGGTGTCCATGGGCAACCCCCATGTGGTGATATTCGGCGATGATTGGAGCCAGTTGGACATCGAAACCATTGGACCAGCCATCGAACAACACCCGTTGTTTCCAGACCGAACCAATGTCGAATTTGTCACGGTTCACACCCCCGAAACCGCCACCATGCGGGTATGGGAACGGGGATCAGGTGAGACCATGGCCTGTGGCACGGGAGCCTGTGCCACCTTGGTCGCCGGGGTATTGACCCATCGCCTGGCACGACGGGCCACCATTCATTTGCCTGGTGGGGACTTATTGATTGAATGGTTAGAAAGCAACGACCACGTCATGATGACCGGACCTGCCGTTCATGTGTATGACGGCGTGGTGAATTTATAAAGGAGCATCCCATGAAACCCAGCCAACGCATTAAAAAAATCCCCCCCTATTTATTTGCCATGATCGACCAAACCAAGGCCGCCGCCCAAGCAAAAGGAATCGATATCATTGATTTGGGCATTGGCGACCCGGATTTACCGACCCCCGACTTGATTATAGAGGCGATGGCCACGGCCATTCGCAACCCGGCTAACCATCAATACCCACCCTACCAGGGTACGGCCAGCTTTCGAGAGGCCGTATCACGATGGATGAACCGCCGGTTTGGGGTCAGTGTGGACCCTCAGACCGAAGTGTTGTCATTGATTGGCTCCAAAGAAGGCATTGCCCATTCCTTTTTGGCCTATTTAGACGAAGGGGACATCGCCCTGCTTCCCGACCCTGGATACCCTGCGTATCAGGTCAATACCCTCATTGCCGGGGGCATTCCTTACTTGGTACCCGCCACCGCCGAAACCCAATACGAGCCCGATTTAGACGCCATTCCATCCGACATTATCGCCAAAGCCAAGGTACTTTTTTTAAATTATCCTAGCAACCCCACCGGGGCGGTGGCCTCCGACGCCTTTTATGAACGGGCCATTGCGTTTGCCACCCAACATGACATTCTGATTTGTATGGACGTGGCCTACTCTGAAGTTTATTTTGATGGCCGACGCCCCCGCAGTATTTTGGAATTTGAAGGGGCCAAAGCCGTCGCCATCGAATTTCATACCTTGTCTAAAACATTCAACATGACCGGTTGGCGGATTGGCATGGCAGTAGGGAACGCCACCGCCGTGCAGGCATTGGGTAAAATTAAAACCAATATGGATTCCGGTATTTTTAAGGCCATCCAAGACGCCGTGATTCCGGCCATGGACGACCCCGATGCCATCATCGATGCCCAAAACGCCATTTATCAAGTCCGTCGTGACATCATCGTTGACGGACTGACCCAATTGGGATGGTCGATTCCCACCCCTGCGGCCACCTTTTACATCTGGGCCCCTATCCCACGATGGGCCCAAAACTCAGAATCATTTGCCATCGATTTGCTCAATCAAACGGGTATTTTGGTGGTGCCAGGCAACGGGTATGGGCCACGAGGCGAAGGGTATTTTAGGATCTCGATTACATCGCCTGATCAACGGTTGCATGAGGCCATTGCACGACTAACCCAACACGGCATCCGGTATTGAAAATTGCGGTCATTGGGTACTATGGGTATCAGAACATGGGGGACGATGCCTTGCTTGACCAAACCCTTCAATTACTCACCGACACATACCCAGATGCCACCCTCCACATTCTAGGGGCCAACGGGCAGCAGCATCCCCATCACCGTTGGGTCAATCGGTTTGGATGGGACGGGTTAAGGGCCTGGCGACAGGCGGATGTGGCCGTGTTTGGGGGGGGAGGATTGTTTCAAGATCACACCTCGCTCGCCAGTTTATTGTATTATGTGGCCCTGGTATGGCTGGCCAAGGGGCGCATCATCATGTTGGGCCAAGGGTTTGGGCGAATGCGTACAACATGGGGGGAACGGTTGTTGCGTTGGACATTGCCCCGTGCCCACTGGATTGGGTGTCGCGATGCCCACA
>RGUG01000178.1 GCA_010027915.1 bacterium
GCGGACTTTGTTACTTCTTCTGATAGTGCGTCCAGTTTGGCGACAATTGTTTGTTGGGTGGGGAGGGGGGGGAGTGGAACTTTTATGTTTTTTAATTTTTCTTTGTTAAGCGTTTTTCCCTTAACTTTTATGTCATTCCCTGCTTCTTTATCCCAGTCGTAAAAACTTAGGTAATAGTACAAAAATTCATTTAACAGTTGCATACTATTTTTAATTGGCAAAGCAACAATAGCTTCATTTGTTCTTAAATCTGTCCCAGCATAAGCTAGCTTTCCCAAGCTTAACTTGAAACTCATTAAAAGCGTTCCTTTAACTACAGGCTTAAACAAGCTGGCGCCTATGTCGCTTACATATTCTTTTGAGTTAGAGATAGTTTTAGATTTAGCACTACTAATATCCGCAATAGATAACCAAACATTATTGGTTTTTTTCTCAACATCCCAATAACTTTTATTACTACGGCTAGGTGTTTTTCCAATAGCAATTGAACAAACTTCACTTAAATTTTTGTACTCCCAACTCACAACAACCCCTTAATGGCCGCCATTGCCGTTGCCGCTTCCAAGTCCAGCTTTTCAATCTCAGCTAAGATTTCTTCGGGTGACCGCGTGTCCGTCGTGTCGGTACGATTGGGATTGGTAGCGGTTAAATCCCACGTTGACTTGTCAATGTCCGCCACATTCACACACCACGCATTCTCACTCACGCCTTGCGTAGCGGACAGCGTGATGAATTCCTCTAAGTCACGTTCATTCAAGCTATTCGTTTTGCCCAAGTTACGTGATAAGTTCAGTTGGTAGTACCAGACTTTTTCGGTCGCCCGGCCTTTTTCAAAGAACAACACCACCGTCTTAACACCCGTACCGGTAAACGCACCACCCGGTAATTCGAGTACCGCTTGTAAGTCACACGCTTCTAACAACTGTTTTCTTAATGCAATGCTGGCATTGTCGGTGTTGCTTAAAAAGGTGTTTTTAATCACCATGCCACAGCGTCCCCCACCCTTCAAAATCTTAATGAAGTGCTGCAAAAACAAGTAAGCCGTTTCACTGGTACGGATGGGAAAATTTTCTTGTACTTCCACCCGCTCGCTACCACCAAACGGTGGATTGGCCAGCACAATATCGACCCGGTCTTTTTCTTGAATATCCGCAATGTTCTCACCCAGTGTATTGGCATGAATGATATTGGGCGCTTCGATCCCGTGTAAGATCATATTCATCACACCAATGATATAGGCCAGTGATTTTTTTTCCTTGCCGTAGAACGTCTTACGCTGTAGCTGGTCAAATTCCTTGGCCGATAGCGGTTTGCTGGCACGCATGTACTCATACGCTTCACACAAAAAGCCCGCACTGCCCACCGCACCGTCATAGACTTTATCGCCCAACTTGGGATTCACCACCTTGACAATCGTCTTAATCAGCGGGCGGGGCGTGTAGTATTCGCCGCCGTTGCGTCCCGCATTACCCATATTCTTAATCTTATCTTCATACAAACTGCTCATCTCGTGCTTGTCTTCGTTGCTACGGAAACGAAGTTCGTCTACCTTGGTAATAACGTCACGTAGGCTGTACCCACTCTGGAGCTTGTTCTTGAGTTCGTGGAATATCTCGCCAATTTTGTATTCAATCGTGTCGGCCCGTTCGGCCGTAACCCGGAACCGTTTGAGATAAGGAAATAACTGGTTGTCGACAAATTCTTTTAAGTCATCGCCTGTTAGTGCCTTGTGGTAGTCTAACTTTCCGTCACTGGTTTTAGGCATCGCCCAAGTGCCCCAAGCATACTCCTCACTCAGGATGCGTTGGTAGTGTGCTCCGTTGAGCTTGGCGACGGCTTCTCTATCAGACTCGAAGTCGTCCAAGTACTTTAAAAACAACACCCAACTGGTCTGTTCGATGTAGTCCAATTCACTGCTACAGCCTGCGTCTTTGCGTAGCGTGTCATCCAAATTTCGAAAAGTCGTTTCAAACATACCGGTGCGTTTCTGATCAAATTAAATGGCATCAAGACTAGAATGCAGGGGAAACAGGTAAAAAAGTCTACTGTATCCCCTCGCCATTCGACAAGTGCGGGGCATGGAGAAGTGAAATATGGGGGCCCACCCCTTCCTCACCTTGACACCGACAACCCGGTGATACCCATGATCTCTTCGTCGGAAAACCCTTTGGCTTTCAGGGTTTGGGCGATTTCTCGGGTTCTTTCCATCATCCCTTCTCGCTTCCCCTCGATGATCCCTTCTCGCTTCCCTTCGAGGATCCCTTCTCGCTTCCCTTCTCGCTTGCCATCACTAAACGTCGAATGCAACATGCTCGATTCATAGCTTAAATCTTGGATGTACCGGTCATACGAGGCTCGCTTCTCCGGCGGCATCTTCACCACCGCCAACTTCTCCGCTGCCACCTGGATCCCTCGTGCCGTAAACTCTGGCTTCACTTTCTCGTTCTTAAAAAAATACATCCACTCGTCCATCTTCTCTTTGATTCGTCCCCGAAATTGATTCACTTTGATCAAATAATACTCCGGAAATATGTCCGATGGCACGTCCACCTTGTGCTGGTAAATGCTTTTTTCTTGTTGGTTTAACGACAACGTATCATGCGTGTGAATCCCCTTAAACTCGGTCACCCCTTTATATAGATAATCCGTCCCATGACCCAAATCAAAATACAACACGCTGACCGAATACACTTTTTTTACCCGATAATACTCATCCCCACGCTTCATGTAATCCACCACCGCCTTGGATGTGCTGTATAACACCCGGCTTAAAAAATCGTATTGACGGTCTACCTGTACCTCAATGATCACCTTCCCAATCGGGGTGTTCGCCATCACATCCACACGCGATAATTTCGTGTGCACCGCCTCTGGCGTCACCTCGCTCTCTAACAAATGGTCAATCGTCACATCCAGCTGCAATAGCTCGGACAAAAACCCTTCCAATACATCAAAATTCGCTTTGTGTCTCAAAAAATACTTCATCGCCCAATCAAACCGGACCACTTCGGTTTCGGGCTTGGACTCCAGTATTCCCTCACGATGATCTAGACTCGTCATGTCACCCTCGTTTTCTATCATGCCGGGTAGTGTATCATTGCCACCCACAAAGGGGAATCACGATCACCCACGAATTGGGAACACCCCTTCCGAGAGTCGATCGAAGCATAAAATGGCACCAACCACCCTTCAACTCGTTACCCCACCCCTTCCTCACCTACAACGTATCAAGATCTGACACCGACAACCCGGTGATACCCATGATCTCTTCGTCGGAAAACCCTTTGGCTTTCAGGGTTT
>RGUG01000179.1 GCA_010027915.1 bacterium
GTACATTCGAGGGTATAAGCCACGGTCGAACTATCAGGGGCTACTGCTTGAAGTGGTTTCGGAGAGTCTTGCATCAAATAAGCAGCTTCAGAGTATCGCGGCAGTAGATTCGGATCGTCCAATTGTGGTACCCGAGGTTGATAACATACTTTCAGTGATAACTCGGCCTCCGGCCCGGCGGCCTATAGACGTAGGCCATAGGCCCAGGCAGGATATCAACCTTCGCGTCTGCAGTTCAGTAAACTATTTGGAGAGAGAAGCGCGTAATCGCTCGCTAGGATCTGCCGGCGAGCTTTTCGTCCTTGACTATGAGCGGGCGAGACTTACTAGTCTGGGCAAGGAAGGACTTGCCGGGAAAATTGAACATACCTCCAGTGACCGTGGGGATGGTGTTGGTTTCGACATTCTTTCCTATGATGAGACAGGGGCTGAAAGGCTGTAAATGACAACGGGTACGTATTCGATAAGGTCTGGCACAATTGGATGGTGAGGGCTACGTCGGCACGGGCATCGTGTGATTGTGGGGTATGAAGAATGCCATGGGCACGGGCCATGCGTTCCAGAGAAAAGGTCCAATGGTCGTCTTGTGTTTGCCAAGGAAAATCAGGGTAGGTCATGGCCAAGTGTTTGACATAATGCAACACATCTTTGTATTTCAACTTGCCATAAAAATATGGGTTAAGACCATGGCGAATGAACAATGACCGAAGAAACCGAAGGTCAAAGCGATTGCTATTATAGCCACAAAGGGTGACAGACCCCTCTTTTTGAATCCATGAGGCTAAAAAACGATACAGCCGATGGGCAACCGCTGGTTCAGGTAGGCCTTGTTGGGTTAGGGTGGGCAATCGAATGCCCGTCACCAATAACGCATCCAAATCCGGTAGCTCACATTGGGGTGGCTGCACCCATCCGGTACACTCCTCAAGGAGGGCCCCATTGGACTCATCGATTACCATCAAACAATACGACAAAATATGTCCCACTGGTGACAGAGACGACGTTTCAAAATCATAAAAAATGGTAACCATCACGATACTGTACACGATACGGTAGCGTTGAAACATGGAATATACTATTCTACAGTTAGGGTTTGATTAAGTAGCCCTCGTAGCTCAGTCGGATAGAGCGCTGGATTCCTAATCCGGAGGCCGTGGGTTCGAATCCCGCCGTGGGCACCATCAAAACCAACGCAATAAAAAACACAATGAAAAGAGGTATCGCATGACGGGTAAATTACAGGCCATCTTAGAAGAAGCCATTGGGTTTAACAGCATTGAGTCGGCTTGGTATGACGTGGTGGATGTCAAGCGGGGACTTCGCAATTCAGATGGTAGCGGGGTGATTGCGGGCCTATCTCGCATTTCATCTGTCATTGGGACCAAAAAAACCGATGCGGGCATGATACCAGTAGAAGGGGAGCTAACCTATCGGGGCATTCCCATTCAAGCGGTGATGGCACGGTATCAGGACATGAATCGGTATTGCTTCGAAGATGCGGCGTTTTTGTTATTGGTAGGCCGGTATCCCACCGAATCGGAGCGGCAAACGGTATTGGCATACATGGCGGCCAATCAATCCATTCCCGATGATATCGTGACCCTGATTAAACGGGACCGTTCACCCAATGTCATGAATCGACTGATGACCGTCATATCAGCCCTATATGCCCATGACAAGGACCCTGATTCATTCGAACCCAACGAAAACCTGTTAAAATCATGGGCAATATTGGCCAAATTACCTGCCATCATTGTGTATTCATATTTTGCGGCCTATAGGCCGGACGCCAAATGGGTGGCCCCCAATCCCGATATGTCAGTAGCGGAGTCATTTTTATATTTATTGGGTGAAGGGGTCAGTGCATCGGCCACGGCGATTAAAACATTGGACTCATGTTTGGTATTGCATGCAGAGCATGGGGGAGGTAACAATTCCACGTTTGCTACACGGGTGGTGACGTCGACAGAATCGGATTTTTATGCCGCCATGGCATCCGCGGTGGGGAGTTTAAAAGGTCCCTTGCATGGGTCTGCCAACAAAAAAGTCATGGACATGATGGCGTCGATTATTGGGTCCGTGGGATACACCCCCACCCAAGAGGCGTTAACCCATTGTTTGCAGGAGTTGCTCAACAAGAAAGGGGGGGATGGGTCAGGGAAGTTGTACGGATTGGGACATGCGGTGTATACCTTGTCCGATCCAAGGGCCGGTGTATTGATTGACTATGCCAGGGTGTTGGCGTCGGAGTGTCAACGGACCGATGAAATGGCCTTGTATTTGGCCATTTCGGAATGGGGCCCCAAGGTGTTTGCGTCGTTTAAGGGGAGTGACAAAGTGATTGCACCGAACATCGATTTTTATTCTGGATTTGTTTACGATTGTTTGGGCATTCCCGAACCGTTGTATACCCCCATGTTTGCCATGGGTCGTTGGGTGGGGTGGTGTGCCCATCGTTTAGAAGAAATGATTGCCGGCAAACGCATCATTCGGCCGGGTTATAAGTACGTCGCCAATCGCATCCCCTCATAGAAAGATGAGGCATCCTGGGGGGGGCTTACCCTAATAAGTCGATGCGACGGGCATGACGACCGCCTTCGAATGTGGCATGGAGCCAAATAGAAAGGTACCGTTTGGATTCAAAAAGGGTAGTGGTGCGGGCACCCAGACACGCCACGTTGGCATCGTTGTGTTGGCGTGCCATCAGGGCCACATAATCACTATATAACACGGCGGCTCGTATGCCCGGCTGGCGATTGGCTTGAATGGATACCCCAATGCCAGTCCCACAAATGAGAATACCTTGGCAGGAATGGGAAAGGCAGGCAGCGGTAACGTGCTGGGCAATGAGTGGGTAGTCAATCGACTCACTGGTATGGGTCCCCACATCGGTTAGGGTGACAAATGTTAATAGCCACTCACACAAGGCACTTTTTAATTCAAATCCGCCATGATCCGAACCGATGATTAAATGAGTCATGCTAGTCAACCTCCCAATTACAACACGATGGTCACTGTACGATGCCAATGGCAGAATGACAACCCTGACCGGTCCCTTTACGAAACGCAGTGACAATGATAAAGTACGGCACTATTTTTTTGAAAGGCAGGTGACATGTGCGGGTTATTATTACGCTTCGATGTGAACAAGAAAAATGTGGTCATTCTTACACCACGTCCAAGAACAAACGAACCACCAACCAACGCATTCAACTTCGCAAGTATTGCAAGTGTTGCCGAGGACAACAACTCTTCAAAGAGACCAAGTAAA
>RGUG01000180.1 GCA_010027915.1 bacterium
ATCAGCATCATCACCAGCCCATTGTGGCCTTCTCTTAACAAATAAATAAATGGAAAAGTCCCCAAAATAAACACCACCACCCGCAAGGTAGCCCCCCATTTAGACCGAGGCAACCAAATTTGGCGACGCCACAACTCGAACAAGCACCCTCCCACCACCCCAAGGGCCAGCAAGCGACCCGCCCACGATGTCCATACCATGGGCCACACCTTCAGGCTCACCAATGCCGCCGTCACCACTGAATAGGCAACCGATGGATACGTGGTAATGGCACTTTTGGCGAACATGCCCACCAGTTCATAGACCGATACCATCGAGAGCAACCAAACCCAACACCATAAGGCCCATCCACCCCAGCCAATGACCACCGCCCCAATACCCAACAATACCAATGCGGTGATCACCCGTTTACGCATGAACACCGCCAAAGCGTCGTTCGCGACTGCGATACGTGGATATCACCGATTCAAACACATCTCGAGTGAAATCTGGCCATAAGGTGGGGATAAAAAAATATTCCGAATAAGCCGATTGCCACAACAAAAAATTACTAATCCGCACATCCCCCCCGGTACGAATCACGATATCAGGATCCGGGATTCCCTGGGTATACAAATGGGCCGATAGCCGGTCTTCTGTTACCTCTGAAGCCCCCACCCCTTGGGACACCAATTGACGAACTGCCTGCACAATGTCATCACGGCCCCCATAATTAATCAACAAATTCAATTGCAAGGACTGACAATGAGCCGAATCCAACTCAGACTGTGCCATTTGACGCTGAATGGCCTCCGATAATACCAGTCGATTCCCCATGACACACACCCGGACATCATTCGCAATCAGCTCGGGGGTCTGAGACTGCAACATATCCGTCAAAAACCCCATTAAAAACGTCACCTCGTCTGGAGATCGGGACCAATTCTCAGTCGAAAACACATAGACCGACAAATACCGAATCCCCCATTCACGGGCCGCCTGAATGGCCGCTTTCAGGCTTTGTGCACCCTGACGGTGTCCCATCGAACGAGGCAAAAAACGGGACTTGGCCCACCGACCATTTCCATCCATGATAATGGCCACATGGGCTGGCATGGCAGCGAGTGACATTACACCGTCATAATGTCCGATTCTTTATCTTTGGCCAACTGATCAATTTGGGCAATAAAAGAATCGGTAATACGTTGGGCCTCATCCTGCTTTGCTTTCGATTCATCCACCGACAATGACTTGTCTTTTTCTTGGGCTTTAAGGTCTTCAATCAAGTCCCGACGCTGGTTGCGAATGGCCACTTTGGCCTCTTCGATCATCTTTTTCATTTGCTTGACCAACTCTTTGCGTCGTTCTTCGGTTAATTCGGGCAATCGCAACCGAATCACCGTGCCATCGACCGTTGGCGGAATACCCAAATCAGACGTGGAGATGGCCTTTTCGACGTCTTTAATGGCTCCTTTGTCAAACACGGTGAGCATCAGCACCCGGGGCTCTGGGACCGACACCGATGCCACCTGCTTTAATGGGGTTGGCACACCATAATAGGAAACCATCACCTTGTTGAGCATATCAGGATGGGCACGGCCCACCCGTAATGACGAAAGTTGGGATTTTAATGCGTCAACAGACTTACTCATGCGTTGGGACAGGTCACTCATGTTACACTCCTTGAATGGTGGTGCCAATGGGCTCGCCACACAATACACGACGAATGGTCGCCGGATCCGCCATACTAAACACCACGATGGGAATTTGATTGTCCATACTCAGTGACAACGCCGTGCTGTCCATGACCTTTAACTGCTTGCTTAACACCTCTAGGTACGTCAAGGTGTCATACCGAGTCGCCTGGGGATCTTGTTTGGGATCTGCACTGTAAACGCCATCCACTTGGGTGGCCTTTAAAATGGCATCGGCTCGAATTTCAGCCGCACGAAGGGCGGCGGTGGTATCGGTCGTAAAATAGGGGTTTCCGGTCCCCCCCGCAAAGATCACCACCCGCCCTTTTTCGAGGTGCCTCACGGCTCGCCTCAAAATAAAAGGCTCGGCCATGGCTTTCATTTCGATGGCCGTTTGAACCCGAGAATCCACCCCTACTTTGGTCAGGGCATCTTGCAAGGCCAATGCATTCATAATGGTGGCCAACATCCCTGTATAATCCGCGGTCACCCGATCCATACCCCGATCGGCACCGGCCATCCCCCTAAAAATATTACCCCCGCCAATCACAATCGCCACCTGGGTACCCAAGGCATGGGCCGATTGAATGCCTTTGGCAATACTCACCAAAAACTCCGGGTCAATACCATATTGCAAAGACCCTTTAAACGCCTCCCCACTCATTTTGAGTAACACGCGCTTGTAAATGGGATTTTGATACATCATGGGGTGATGGTAGCACCATTTAATCCCCACTGCAAAACCCTGGACTATCTTCCCCCTCCTTTCATCCCTCCCGTCTAAAAGCGACCCTCTTGAATGGCACGCCGAATAGCCGCCACCCAATGAATCAAAAAGTGACAATTGTGAATACTCAACGCCATCGACCCTAACAGTTCACCTGCCATTACCAAATGACGCAAATAAGCCCGAGAAAATTGGGTACACGTTTCACAGGTACACGCCGGGTCCAAGGGGGCGTCATCTTGTTTGAACACCGCCCGTCGAATGGACAAGCGATGGCCATCAGGACCACTAAAAAACTGCCCATGACGGGCCAGTCGAGTGGGTAATACACAATCAAACATATCCACCCCGCATGCAATGGCGTGGGATAAATTAAGGGGCAATCCCAACCCCATCACATACCGGGGTTTATCATCGGGCAACCACGACGCCGTGGCTTCAATGACCTCATCAATTAAATCCCGCGATTCGCCCACACTCACCCCCCCAATGGCATACCCTGACCACTCCCGCTCGGTTAACATGGCCACTGACTGTTGCCGGAGAGGCAAATACGTCCCCCCCTGCACAATCGCAAACAACCCCTCACCACGGGTATGCCGTTGCCAATGGTCGTGGGCACGGTATTCCCACGCATGGGTGCGAGCCAAATCGGAGGCCACCCGTTCCGCCGTGGCAGGATAAGGGGTACAAATATCCAACGGCATCATGATATCGGAGCCAAACGCCAACTGGGCCTCCACCACCGTTTCGGGGGTAAAACGATGGGAAGACCCATCCAAATGAGACCGGAACACCACCCCCTCATCGTCAATACGACACCGATCCGATAACGAAAATACCTGAAACCCACCCGAATCTGTTAACAAC
>RGUG01000019.1 GCA_010027915.1 bacterium
TTAGACACCCAATGAACCGACGAGAAGGGGGCGTCAAGCAGACAGGGCAACCCGTAATGGGGAAAAAACGTATCGGTGACGGTCACAAGCCCCACTCCTGATACAGCACGCCGTTTTTGTATCATCCATCGGATCTCATCGGGCCCTATCAATGGGTCTTTCTATTCCGTGTCAAGTGGCCCTTCACCCGTGGGTTGTGCTGACCCATGCCGTGGCACCTGTCACGCTGTGCCCCAACACCGCCCCCACTTAACCAAGATGGTGTCAATCGTAGACCCGACAGACTGCTGAGCCGTTACCACCATACGTGCTATTTTGTCTGGAGTGAACGGAGGGTTTGATCTCCACCCTCCATACGGGTCGAGCTTACCGATGACTGCGTCCAATTGATCCAAACAGAAACGGCAACATTTTAAAACGGGACATCCGATCAACAACGGGGGATTTTTCAGGCTTGGGGCCCGGCTTTTTAACGGACACCATCATACGTATGGAGCCCCAGGAACCTGTTCGTTTTATCAATGTTGTGGCCCAAGAAACAAACGCGATGGGCGACAGATAAGAGCCTATTTCTGCCCACAACATGGTTACAACACCACTCAAACCAAACGAAGGATGTTTAAAAAACGAACGATGGTGGAGGTGAACGGATTTGAACCGATGGCCTTCTGCGTGCAAGGCAGACGCTCTACCAACTGAGCTACACCCCCGCACTGTGCGGACTTGGATGGTGGGCGGTCCTGGAGTTGAACCAGGGACCTCACGCTTATCAGGCGTGCGCTCTAACCGCCTGAGCTAACCGCCCTCTTTCCAAGGCCTCGCATCTTACCTGTTGGGGGGTGTGTTTGGCAAGAACCCAGCATGGGCCATCCATCCGGTTAGCAGGGCCATCGCCACCAATCCGGCCCGTTCAACCCGCAAGACAGTGGGTCCCAATGACAAGATGGTATAGCCACAGGCATGGGCCATCTTGACTTCGTCTTCGTCAAATCCCCCTTCCGGTCCGATTAACAACGTGAGGTGTTGGGGGCGGTGGGAGGGGCCAGATAACATCGGATGGGCCGATTCCCAGCAGATGTATTGGGTGTCGGAATAGGGGGTGTCCAAAGCGGTTTTGAGTGGTTGAACCGGCTGAATGATGGGTATGTGGGGGAGTTGGGCTTGCATGGCGGCCGATTCGGCGATGCGTTGCCACCGTTCGATTTTATTCCCTCCCCCGTCTGACACGCATCGCTTGGTGAGGACGGGAATCACCGTGTGAACCCCTAATTCACCCAATCCCCTGATGATCTCGCCCATTTTATCCCCTTTGGGAAGGGCTTGAAGGATGGTCCAGCGGACCATTGGGTGGTGGGTGGGGGTTTTGGTTATGGCTGTGACCCCTAGCCGGTTCGGAGACAAAAGGCTGCTAATGATTCCCTTGTACCCCTGTCCATCGTGCACCCATTCGATGGGGTCCAGGGGTCGCAGGCGTCGCACCGTTACCAGGTGATGGTACACCGAAGGGTCTAAGTGTAACGCTGATCCCTCAACGGACAGCGGAAACACCCTCATTGAATGGGCCGTCCTTGGTAGGTGATGCGGGCAATACGGGCCAACACGGCTTGGGTCATGTCGGGTGGCAAACTGGCATACCCCAATCGTTGGGTGTAGATCGGGGCATTGGTGACGGTCCATTTGAGCAGTCGGACCAATTCTTGGGCTTGTTCTAATGATCGCTGCGTGTCATGTTGTTCTTGATATACCAGTAACCAGGTAAAGGTACTAATGGGATACCCATTGGGTTGTGGGGTGTCAATCATGGACAACCTAAAATCAGCCGGAAAAGTCTTGGGAATCGCCGCTGTGACCGATGCCAGGCTTGGCATAATGGCACGTCCCGATTTGTTTTGAATGGCAATGACATGGAGGGTGGATTGTAGGGTGTACACCAGTTCTGTATACCCAATTGATCCTGGGATTTGTGACACCAAGGCGGCCACCCCTGGGTTGCCTTTCCCACCCAATCCGATGGGCCAATTGACGGCTTTGCCAACCCCCACTTTTTGTTTCCAATCCCGTGAATGGGCCGCCAAAAAGGACACAAACCCATGGGTAGTACCACTTCCGTCGGCACGGTGAATGACCGCAATGGGCCAATGGGGCAAGCGGATGGTGGGGTTGAGTTGTTGGATGCGTGGGTCATTCCATCGTGTAATGCGACCCAGATAAATGTTGGCCAGGGTGACCCCGTTTAATACCAAACGGGGACGATGGGGCAGATTGACCACCACCACCACGGCCCCCAAACACGTGGGGATATGCAACAGAGGGGATGAAAAAGTCTTGAGTTCTTTGTTGGATACATAGGCATCGGTGGCACCAAAGTCCACGGTTTTGGATCGGATTTGTTTGACCCCGCCACCGGACCCAATGGCTTGATAATTGACGGGGACCCCTGTCTCGGCGGTGTAGTCGCCAAACATGCTGGTATACAGCGGATACGGAAAGGTGGCACCCGCCCCAACCAATTGGGGACCTGCCCACAGGGTGTGGGTGATCAGTAAGAGGACCCCCAGGACAATGCCCATGTGCTGATACATGTGTTATTCCTTTAATAATCCCAATACGTTAAATCCGTCTTTTGTGAGCACCCAACCAGACCGACCATTGACATCCACCCGCAATCCCACACCATCGACCATCATGCCTTGAGGGGTTATGACCGCTCGCCCAATTCCTTGCATGAGGGTGATCTGGGACGTAGGGGTGACCGTTAAAACGGCCGATACCGAACGCACTGTTGGTTTGAAATAAACGGTTAATTCCCCTTTTTGAGGACGATAGACCGGGGCTTCGACACGGCCAATAATGGGTTCAGAGGGCAAATAAAACCCCGTATCCCACTGAATGCGAACGGGTAAGGTCAGGTAAACTTGCCCGGTCCAATGTCGATAGTCCCATTCATCATTGGGTAGTGTGATGACGCCATGGGTGCCAAGGGGGGGTACCACAAACCGATGGTTAAATTGTTGCACAATGGGGTCTAGATACACCCATTTTCTTTGAATGAACCCTTCTTGTTTGGTGCGAAGGGCCAATAAATCCAGGGTGGATTTGGATGTGGGATGGGTATGATGGGTGACCATAATGGCAACCCCCGAACCGGTTTTGCCCAAGACGGGAACCGCTTGGACCTCGTTTGAATAGGTGTCGTCGCAGAATGCATGAAAGGGGACATCGGGTTTTTTGATGTATAACACCCGTCCGAATGTGTCACTGATTTTAATGGCGTAGGTGGCTTTTTTTTGGGTTAATGTGTTGGTTGCCACGCGGCGTTGGACCACCAACTCCGTGCCATTCACCTGGATGGTGTGCTGATATTGTCGGACATCAAACCGTACCAATGCCCCCACGGATGAGGCCCCCCCTAACAAGAGGATTACGATAGGGATGACACGGTGCCACGCAACCATGATTCAAACTCTTTCTGAATGCTTTTAAGGATGGATAATTGGGGGTCGAGGGGTTGGACCAACACGCTGTATGCACGCACCCAATTGGCCACCAGGATATCGGTGATCAATTGATCCCCTACCAAGACACTGGATTTGAGTCCGATCCCCTCTTTTTTGGCATAGTGTCGCAAGGCCCCTGCAAAGGGTTTATAGGCACGATACAGGCCCTTAATGCCCAATTGCTTCGCCGCCCGTTCTACCCGATAGGCATCCCCATTGTTGGATACAATATGGACCGAAAACCCAATGGCTTGGGCTTTGTTGACCCAATTGAGGCATCTTAAGCTGATGTCACGGTGACGGGGAGATAAAATGGTGTTATCCAGATCCAATAACAACTGGTCATATCCCCGATCATACAACAGATGCAAGGGGATATCTTCGATCTGCTCACAACACAATGAGGGGGTGAGCAATTGTTTGATGAGTTGTCGTTGTTCAGGGTAAATCATGGGGTGATGGCGGGGGGGGGGCATAGTGGTGCAAGTAGGCCAATCAACGTGCGAATGGCGGCATCTTTTAATCGAAATTGGGTGGGATTGGCAATTAAAAAGGCCGTTGAATGGTAAATGGTTTCCATGATGGAAAGGCCATTTTCGGCCAATGTGTTGCCGGTGGCGGTTAAGTCGGAAATGACGTCAGATAACCCCGTGAGGGGGGCCAATTCAATGGCCCCATACAACTTGATTAACTGCGCTTTAATCCCTTGTTCTCGACAATAATGGGCGGTGGCTTGAGGGTATTTGGTGGCGATTTTAATGCCGTGAAACAGACGGGGAATGGCCCGATTCATGGGCGAGGCAATCACCAGTCGACACGCTCCTAACCCCATATTAAGTAATCGTAAGACGGATACTTCATGCTCTAACAATACATCATGGCCCACAATGCCCACGTCAGCGGCCCCCATGGCCACATAAACGGGGACATCCCATGGCCTGACTTGTAACAACCGATAGTGCCCCGATTGATCTTCGATAAACAATCGCCGGGATGACAATTCTGTGGTGTCGAACTGAATATGGGCACGTGCCATGATGGGGATGGTCTGATCCAGAAGGTACCCTTTGGCAACGGCAATGGTCACGGTCATGGCTGTTCGATCATTTCATTTAGGTGGATGGCAAACCCAACCGCAGGACAGGCCAATCCAAACCGTGACATCAACCCGTCGTATCGACCGCCGGTGGCAATGGGGGAACGAAAGCCAGGGGCCATGACCGAAAAAACAAACCCGGTGTAATATGACAATGTGGGGACCAATCCGGTAAAAATGGACACATTGGGTGCCCACTTCGATGCTTGCACCTGGGTCAATAACGCACCCAATTCAGGAATGGGGGCGGCCAATGCCATGCCACCTCGCTGGGGCAAGGTACCCAATGACACATAATCACCTTGTAACAGGGCCTGTTTGTCTTGGTCGGAATAGGGTGATAAAAAGTCAACATGCCCAATGTCAACGGCCAATTGGGTCAAACCAATGCGATGGAGTTGAGACAGGCACAAGTGAAGGATGTCCCAATCGGCGGTCCGATCGTCAGGGCCAATCCACTCACATCCCGCCTGAAATTGCTCGATGGCATCCCAGTCGTTTGAGGGGTGCCTAAAAATAGGGGCCATATAATATAGTTTGAGGGGTAATTGGTCACGCAGTCGGGTGGCCACCATTCGGGCGATGGGGGTGGTATGATCGGGTCGTAAAATGCGGGGGGTATGTCCTTGGTGATGAATATAGATCAGTGACGATCGTAAGGAGTCATCCAATCCGGGACTTAGTGAGTGCAACTCATCAATGACGGGGTTTCGTACGGCGTGAAACCCGTGGTCTTCAAATCCCTGGCTCAAGGTTTGGGTGATGAGATGGTGGCGTTGGGCTTCTTGAGGGGTCCATTCATAGACCCCGACCGGTGAAAATGACATCATGCCGGTATTCTATAGAATGGACCGTGTTTTGGGTATTGTTTTTTTATCCACGGGGTCTTGTTGGGTGTGTGCGTGAGTCGGGTCCTTGGTTTTGATGACGTCCCGGATACCATTAGGTGTGTCTGAGGCGTGGCTAGGGGGTGTCCCTAGATGGGGGGCCATTATCACGGTGCTGTGGCGAGGTGATCGGCACACCTGATCCACGGATGCCCATTGGGTAAGATGGGATGAACCGCCAGAAGCCCGTGTTGTCTCATCGTATGACCATGTTAGCCTTGGGGGACGGGTTGGTGGCCCTCATTGTGTGATTCGAGTCGGATGGCGGGGGGTGCTGATCGGCACACCTGATCCATCGGATGCCCATTGGGTAAGATGGGATGAACCGCCAGAAGCCCTGCCCCATGGCTGACGGGTGTGGCGTGTTCCCACGGTATGGCTTGTTCCCACGGGTGTGATGGCTCACATGCTGGGGGTGGCTCCCCTTGGCGGTGATACCCCCCAGGGGGCCTTGGGGACCCCTGATGGGTGCCAGTATCCGGGTGCTTGGTTGGCGGGTCCATGCTGAAGGGTAGGGGGACTTCCTGGTTGATGCATCACGTGATGGTCTACGCTTGGTTTGGTCGAGGAGCTGCTTGCAAATGGTGCTGTGTTTTGAGAGGGTCCCTTGCCTTTGCCACTCATGCCCATCATGTCACGATCAATCTAAGTGTTCTTTTTATTTCCCATCTCCCTTCCCTGTGGCATGATCCGCTCATCATCGCGTTGGATGCCTTTCCCCATCGATAGACTCCTATTCGATCCCTGGCTATCGATTTTTATTGGTCACTTCGTACCATACACACAACGTGGTGATCAGTGGACGATGACATCGAAGTGTCTCGATGATGGGGTTGAGATGACCGCTTACGCCTTTTTTTATCCCGTGTCGCCTTTTGTTGATACTCGATCCATGATCATGATTGATCACCCCTTATTGTTGGATGGGCGTCATTGGGTTTGATTGCATGGGTTTTTCCCCTTGTGTTTTGCTTAGAAACCAGCGACGATAGGCCGTCTCTAAAGGAGGTTGTATGAACGACTACCATGTGATGTTACGGCAACGTATCGACCCCCTTCGGCAACAGTTAACTGCTCATCCACTGTTTCATACCTTGCGGCATGTACCGGCACTAAGGGTGTTGATGGCCCACCATGTGGCCGCCGTGTGGGATTTTATGACCTTGCTTAAATCCCTCCAACGCGAGCTAACGTGTGTGGATATTCCCTGGCTACCTACCCAAGATGCCACCGCCCGGCGATTGATTAACGAGATTGTCTTGGCCGAAGAGTCAGATCGCAATGACGATGGGCACCCCATCAGCCATTTTGAGTGGTACCTTCATGCCATGACCAGCATGGGGTGTGACACGTCCCCAATGCTTGACATGATTCAGGCCATTTCTCAGGGCGTTCCGGTTCCGATTGCGCTGGTCCAATCCGCTTTGCCTGACAGTAGCAAAGCGTTTAGTCAGTATACGTGGCACATTGCCAGCGAGTCCCCTTTGTGGGTTAAAACAGCGGTGTTTGCGTTTGGTCGTGAAGAATTAATACCGGATATGTTTACCCAGATTTTGCTCGATTTACAGCAGGACCATACGGCGGTTGGCCCCTTTGTTCGGTATATTCAACGGCACATTGCGTTGGATGGGGATGAGCATGGACCCATGGCCTTGCGAATGGTTCAGTTGGCATGTGGTGACGATCCCCAAAAGTGGCAAGACGCAACGGAGGCGGTTGAACAAGCGTTGCATTGTCGCTTGGCATTATGGGATGGGGCCTTTCAAATGATTCAATCCAGTCCCCTTGGGTGAGGATTATTTACACGGGGGGATGGATTTGGATACCTTGTCCTGATGCCTTAGGTTCAAAAGATGGGTGGGGGGATGAAAATCGGGGGGTTAATAATAACGGGATACGGTGGGCAATCCCAGGGATTCATCCCACCCCATCATGCTATTGAGGCATTGAATGGCCTGTCCGGACGCCCCTTTGATCACATTGTCTAAGGCTGAAAATACCACCAAGTGGGCCACATCAGGGCACCATTGCCACCCAATCACCACCCGATTGGACCCTGTTACAGCGGCAGTGGATGGGCTTTTCCCAGGTTGAACCGTTACAAATGTTTCGTTGGCGTACCGCTCAAAACAGGTGGCCACCCCCTCGTCGCTGGACATAGGAATATACATGCTGGACAGAATCCCACGGCTCATGGGCACCAGATGGGGAGAAAACAATACCTTGATTCCCAATACCATTTCCATTTCGGGTACGTGGCGATGGGTATACGTCGCATAGGCCGACACTGACTCATTGATTTCACAAAACAAATGGGATTCTTTTGCTACCCGGCCGGCACCACTTACGCCCGATTTGGCATCGATCACCACCCCATGCTGGATGTGGCCGGCCCAGGCCAATGGGGCCAATCCCAGCATGACAGAGGTGGCGTAACATCCCGGACAGGCCACATAACGGGCATCCCGTAGCCGGTCTCGATACAGTTCGGGTAACCCCAAGGGAATCTGCCCCAATTGCTCTGGGTGACAGTGTGGGGTGCCATACGCTTTTTGAAACCGTTCGGGCGTGTCGAGTCTAAAATCCGCTGATAAATCAATCACCCGAATGGGAAGGGAGGCAAGCATGGGAAACAAACGTTGAGATTCCCCATGGGGCAAGGCCAAAAACAATATGTCCAGGCCTTGCAAGGTGTCTTCGCCCAAGGCCTCGTAGGTGTACCCCGGGAACACATGTCCCAAGTGAGGGTATACCTCTGAGACTTGTTTACCCACATGAGAATGGGCATACAACCGCTGGATACTTACTTGGGGGTGGGTGAGCAATAACCGGACCAGTTCAATCCCGGTATACCCAGTGGCACCCGCCACACCGACTCGGATCAATGGGTGGTAGGTTTGTTTCGAACCGTGCGATCTTTTACTTTCACCCGGGTGGCTTTGGATCCTATCCGATCACGTAAATAATACAGGCGGGCACGACGTACCACCCCTTCGGATACCACTTTGACGGATTCGACCAATGGGGAGTGAAGTAAAAAGGTTTTTTCAACTCCCACTTTATCAATGATGCGACGTACCGTGAATGAGGCACGATGATGAATGCCGGTCCGCTTGATCACAATCCCTTCGAATACCTGCAACCGCTTTTTTTGACCTTCAATAATGGCGGATGTGACCGCTACGGTATCCCCCACATTGAAAGTGGGTACGGTTGGTTTCATTTGGTCTTTTTCAAATTGAACGATAATGGGTGAGGTCATGGGGTACTCCTTTGTTGAATGCTTTCTAACGACTCTACATGCTGTCTTGAATGTAGTGTCGCAATACTGTTTTGTCTCGGTCACACCAGGTGATTCCCTGCATCAGGTCAGGACGTTTACAAATGGTGAGACCCAACGATTGCCCACGCTTCCAGTCGGCAATCTTAGAATGGTTTCCTTCTGTTAAAATACCAGGAACTTCATGATTTTTAAATACTCGAGGTTTGGTATATTGAGGATGCTCCAACAGGCCCATGGGGAAACTATCGTCTTCGATGCACATCGGGTCATGGATGACACCTGGTATCAATCGCACCATGGCTTCAATAAAGGCCACCACGGGGGCCTCGCCGGTCATGAGGACCAGATCCCCGATTGAATAGGTGTGAATGCCATAGGCGGTCAATACACGGGCATCGATTCCTTCGTAATAACCAGGTAGCATGATCACCCCCCGTGGGTGTTGGGCGGCCGTTGCGACCATCGACTGGGTAAGTAAAGGGCCTGTTGCACTGGGATGATAGATGGCATAGGACCCATATCCTGGAATGGATTCGATAGCCGCTGCGATGACATCGGCCCGAAGGATCATCCCGCGTCGGCCCCCATAAGGCGCATCATCAACGTGTCCGTGACGGGTATACCCAAATGAGCGCAAATCCAATACCTGCAATGAAACCGCTGACCCCCAAGCTTTGCCTAACAATCCCCGCATTAAAAAAGGGGTTAGTTGATCGGGAAACAAGGTGCAAACCACCACAGATGGTCTCACTTGTGCCTCTGCCCCCATGCTCATGGGGCGTTACGTGCGGGGTAGATTAACAATCTCAACCGACACGCGCAGCCCTTCTCTTGAGGCAGCGGATCGAACCAATGTGCGAATGGCATTGGCAATTCGCCCGTCTTTGCCAATTACTTTTCCCACATCGGCATGGGCAACTTGTACTTTTAATACCAGCGTTTCATTCGATTGAACCGATTGAATGGTGACTTGTTCGGGAAAATCAACCAACGGGACAATGACGTGTCGAACCAATGTCTCCATACTCACGTCAATTACGATCCTTGTGGACGGTCTTTTCTTTTAACGCCCTGCTGAGAGGATTGTTTGGTGGCCACCGTGAGCAACCCTTTGCTGGTGAGCAACCGGGCGACGGTATCAGTTGGTTTGGCCCCTACACCCATCCAATATGACACGCGGTCTTCTTTAACAGACAGATACACTGGGGTTTGACGGGGGTCATATAACCCCAAAATTTCAACGGATTCGCCATCCCTTGGGTTGGTAGAGGCGGCCACGACCACCCGGTATACGGGCTGCTTTTTTTTGCCATGTCGTTTGAGTCTGATTCGTAATGCCACGTGTTGCTCCTTTGTGTTAACCGTTAAATTATGGGTATCCCCCCACCATTTGGGTGCCATTAAAGCATGTTATATCCGTTGAGGGAAGGTTCGGAATCCAGCCGTACTTGCGTCATGATCTCAACAACTGACGGCTGACTTGATCATCGGCCAACGACTCACCGATTAAGACGGCGTCGATCGCATGCTCCCGCAAGACCTGGATGTCGTTTGGGTCACGGTAGCCACTTTCGGCGACCACTTTGATGCCGTGTGGAATCCGGGGGCGCAAGGTTAATGTGACGGATAAATCCACCGTAAACGTGTGTAGGTCACGGTTGTTGATGCCAATTAAATCCACCCCGGGAATGCCCAGCACACGGTCCAATTCATCGGCCGTGTGGACCTCTACTAAGACATCCAATCCCAAGGAATGGGCATGGGCATGCAAGTCATGTAATTGGGTGTCGGATAAAATGCCGGCGATTAACAACACCGCATCGGCACCCAGTCGAACCGTTTCGTCTAATTGTGCACGATCAATAATAAATTCTTTTCTTAAAATGGGAAGGGAACAGGCCGCACGGATGGGGGGAATGTAGTCAGCGTGGCCCATGAAATAGACTTGGTCAGTGAGTACGGATAAGGCCACCGCCCCTCCTTGTTGATAGGAACGGGCAATCACAACGGGGTCAAAGTCTGTTCGAATGATACCCCGAGAGGGGGAGGCCCGTTTCACCTCTGCAATGACCCCCACTGGTGATAGGGCATTAACAAATCGTTTGTGACGGGGTTGGGACAATGCAGGCGGATGATCTTGTTGGTGTAGCAGCGCCACTTCTTGGTGTTTGGTGGCGACAATTTGACGCAATATACTGGGCAATTCGGTCATACAGATCCCTTTTCTGGATGGGTTTTAGAGGTGAGCAGTTGACGGTAATCTTCGGATAAGTAACAGGTCGAACGCGGGGGCAAAGAATGGGTCAGCCACACGTTCCCCCCAATGGTACAATAATCCCCAATTTCCGTATGCCCCCCCAAAATGGTCGCATGGGCATAGACCACCACGTGATGCCCCAATGTGGGATGCCGTTTGGTTGCGGGTAGGCCACCTATGGCATGGGACGACTTTTTGACACTCAAGGCCCCCAAGGTGACCCCATGATACAGCTTGACATGGTGTCCGATGACCGCTGTTTCGCCAATTACCACGCCTGTGCCATGGTCAATGCAAAATGAATGCCCAATGGTGGCACCCGGATGAATGTCAATACCAGTGATTGAATGGGCCCATTCGGTCATCATTCGGGGAATAAGGGGGACTTTTTGTTGGTATAAAAAATGGGCCAAGCGGTATACCATCGTGGCTTGAAAGCCGGGATACGATAAAATAATGTCATGATGGCTTTGGGCGGCAGGGTCGCCTGAATAGGTGGCCTCAATGTCTTGTTTCAGTTCTTTTCGTAAGCGTGGTAAATACCCCAGCCAATCGGATACCACGGCATGGGCGTGCTTGGATGCCGTTGCGTCTTCATCGTAGCCTTGAGTTCGGCGACAGGATTGAACGAGAGCTTGCCGCCCGCCATCGACGTGCGGGCATACTCGTAGAAACCCATCTCCATTCCGTCATAGGCGAAGCGGGCCTTGCGCCAGTCTCCCTTGGGATCCGGATCCACATTGCCGTGGTACTGCTCGGTCGAATAGTCGGGGATCTGGCTGTTTTTCGCGAGGATGATCCGACCCTTGTCCATGCGGATGGGCCTGAAGTTCTTGAAGCCCGCACCGAGCGCGGGCAGG
>RGUG01000181.1 GCA_010027915.1 bacterium
GTGTGTCAGGGGCCTGACGTTAGGATCCGACGACCCAGCCAACAGGGTGCCACAAAAAAAGGCCGGAGTGGGGGTCAGGGCCAGGGCCTTTCCCTGGCCGATCTGATGCGACCTTCTCCTGTTGGGGCGTGACCGTCCCACCACAAGGGCGTCGATTGCCCCACCACGTCCTGTCTGTTACTATTCCACCGCTTTTCTGCTCAGAAAAGCACAGTGAATCTAACGTCCTACGTCGCTGGTTGTGTAACCCTCCCAGGCTCATCAACGTTCAAAATGGGGTGTGTGGGTTGCCCATGACAGACCCGTCGTGCTTGGGTTTCGATCATGATGCGGTGTGCCCTGTGACAACAACTGGCGATCTCCCAACGGTCATCATGAGGTGGACGAGGGGTACGTAAAAGGAGTTTAGCATGCGGTCTTTATTCAGTTCCGAATCGGTATCAGAAGGGCATCCAGATAAGCTTTGTGACCAATTATCGGATGCGATATTAGATGCGGCCCTTGCGGTTGATCCGGACAGTCGGGTAGCGGCCGAGGTGTTTGCGACCACCGGATTGGTATTGATTGGTGGGGAGTTGGCGTCCAAGGCTGTATTGGATTACCAGTCGATTGCCCGGCGGGTGATCCGTGATATTGGTTACACCCATCCCGATTATGGCATGGATGCGGATAGTTGTGCCGTGTTGGTGGCCGTGCATGGCCAATCCCCAGATATTGCCCAAGGGGTCAACGAAGGAGAAGGCCTCCACAAAGCACTAGGGGCCGGTGACCAAGGCATGATGGTGGGGTATGCCTGCGATCAAACCGACGAATTCATGCCCCTTCCCATTGCCTTGTCACACCGCATTGTGCGGCAATTGGCCCAATACCGCAAACAAGGCGTCATGCCCGAATTGCGTCCGGACGCCAAAGCACAAGTCACCATCGAATACGACGGCCGCACCCCCATCCGGGTTGATGCCATCGTGGTGTCCACCCAGCATCATCCGGATGTCGACCAAGAGGCATTGGCCCGACGGGTCAAACAAGAGGTCATTGCATCGGTGATTCCGTCTCATCTCATCGACGAGCACACCCGGTTTTTTATTAATCCTACGGGGCGGTTTGTCATTGGCGGTCCCCATGGTGATACGGGATTAACCGGTCGTAAAATCATTGTGGATACCTATGGCGGATGGGCACGCCATGGGGGCGGGGCTTTTTCGGGGAAAGATTATACCAAAGTCGACCGATCAGCCGCTTACATGGCCCGCTACATGGCCAAAAACATTGTGGCCGCTGGGTTGGCCAAAGAGGCCGAAATTCAATTGGCGTATGCCATTGGCGTGGCCGAGCCAGTGTCCGTGATGGTGGATACCAAGGGAACGGGGGTGGTGTCAGATGACGCCTTGGTCACCTTGATTCGTCAAGAGTTTGACTTGACCCCCAAAGGCATCGTGACGGGGTTGTTATTAAAAAGACCCACCTATCAAGTGACCGCAGCGTATGGCCATTTTGGCCGAACGGATGTGCCCCTGACCTGGGAAGATACCACGGTCTCAACCTTGTTGCGTGACAAATACATGCCCTGCCCGTCGGGTATCCAATGAGTTTTCAAACGGTCTTAGATGAGGTATCGGTCGGATATGCTCCACGGTTAATCGCCGAAGTCAGTCAGTATTTGGCCCAATCAGGCCTTACCATTGCGGTGGCTGAATCGGTTACGGGGGGGATGTTGGGGGAGGCCCTTACCACGTATCCGGGGGGATCGGATTATTTTATGGGGGGCGTGATTTGTTATTCGAATGCCCTAAAAGTCAAATTAGCCCAAGTGAACCCCGCTACGATTGCCGCCCATGGCGTGGTCAGTGAAGCGGTAACCCGAGAAATGGTCGATGGCATCCACCGCCTGACAGGGGCCAGTATTGCCCTTGCCACCAACGGGGTGGCCGGTCCCCATCCGGTGGGACAATCCGAGGTAGGGACCGTGATCTTGGGGGTTCGGTTTCAACACGATGTGATCATCAAGCGCTTAGAGATAGAAGGCAATCGAACAGTGGTCAGACAACGGGCCACATTGGCCGCATTCGGCATCTTAAAACAATGGCTCATGAGCCAACAAAAAGGAGATTAACCATGGACGAAAACAAACAAAAAGCCCTGGCGTTTGCCATTTCTCAAATTGAAAAAGCACACGGCAAAGGGGCCATCATGGCCTTGGGTGATTCACCCATGATGGTGACATCATCGGTATCTTCTGGGGCATTGTCATTGGACCTTGCCTTAGGTGTGGGGGGCTTCCCAAGGGGGCGTATCATTGAAATTTTTGGTCCAGAGTCATCGGGTAAAACCACCTTAACCTTGCATGCCATTGCCGAAGTCCAAAAATTGGGGGGGACCTGTGCGTTTATTGATACCGAGCATGCACTCAACCCCAGTTATGCCGAAGCCTTGGGTGTGAGCACCCAAAGCCTCCTGATTTCTCAGCCGGATTATGGCGAGCAAGCCCTCGAAATCGCCGAAACGTTGGTGAGGTCTGGGGCCATTGATATGGTGGTGGTCGACTCCGTGGCCGCATTGGTTCCCAAATCCGAAATCGAAGGGGATATGGGCGACCCCCAAATGGGGATGCAAGCACGCTTGATGTCGCAAGCGTTACGAAAATTAACGGCCATTGTGAGCAAATCCAATTGTATTGTGATCTTTGTCAACCAAATCCGAGAAAAATTAGGGGTCGTCTTTGGTAACCCCGAGGTCACCCCTGGGGGTCGGGCACTCAAGTTTTATTCCACCATTCGGATTGACATACGAAAAGTCGATTCCATTAAATCAGGCGTGGATATCACCGGTAACAAAGTCAAGATTAAAATTGTGAAAAACAAAGTGGCCCCTCCCTTCAAATATACCGAACTAGAAGTCGAATTTGGCAAGGGGTTTTCAAGAGAAGCAGATCTGTTGGATTTGGGCATTGAATTGGGATTCATTGAAAAAAGTGGCACCTGGTTTTCGATCTATGGCGACCGAATGGGTCAAGGTCGTGAAGCCGCCAAAGCGTATCTCAAAACCCATGCCGACACCGTGGCCCGGTTAGACTCTGATATCCGTGCCCAAGTGGCCAGCTTACCCGTTGTCGCCACACCCAAGGAGGAATAATGATGGATATTGCCATTGGGTTTTTATTGGCGGTGGTAGCCGGGGGGGTGTTCTACGGGGTGCGTCGTACCCAAATGGGGGCATTGTTTGCGTCGACTCAAAAAGAAGTCCAAAAAACACTGGAGCAGGCCACCAAA
>RGUG01000182.1 GCA_010027915.1 bacterium
TCAGTACCCATGTGACCCCTGCGACCCCATTGGCCCCCTATGTGCCCATGCCCAGCGAAAGCCCCTTGTTTTTGCTCTACACCTCGGGTACCACCGGCAAACCCAAAGGTATTGTGCACACCACGGGGGGCTACCTTACCCATGCCCTGTACAGCACCCGATTGGTCTTTGATTTGACCCCACAGGATGTGTTTTGGTGCACCGCTGATGTGGGATGGATCACGGGCCATACCTATATGGTGTATGGTCCCTTAAGTGCTGGTGCCACCCTGCTATTGGTTGAAGGCACACCCGATTACCCCGACAAGGACCGGTATTGGGAATTGGTGGATCGACATGGGGTGACGGTGTTGTATACCTCGCCTACTGCCATTCGACAAATGATGGCCTGGGGCCCTCAATATCCCCAGCGGCATGCGTTGGCCACCTTGCGATTGCTCGGCAGTGTCGGCGAACCCCTCAATCCCGAAGCGTGGCGGTGGTACCATGGGGTCATTGGACAGTCACGATGCCCCATTGTCGACACCTGGTGGCAAACCGAAACCGGTGGCATTATGATCACCACCTTACCGGGGTATGACCCCATGAGCCCGGGCATCGCCGGTCGAGCCTTGCCTGGTATCGAGGTGTGCATGGCCCCCCATCACCCCGATTGGCTGGGTATTTCATCCCCATGGCCCGCCATGACCCGGGGGATTTGGGGGGACATGAATCGGTTTCAAAGCACCTATTTTGACCAAGGCACCTATCTGAGTGGGGATGGGGCCATTGCCCATTCACCCCATCAATGGCAAATTCTGGGCCGCTTGGATGATGTGCTCAATGTGGCAGGCCATCGGATTGGCACCATGGAAATTGAAAGTGCATTGGTTGGGGCCTGTGGGGTGGTAGAAGCCGCGGCCATTGGGATCCCCGATGCCATTAAAGGACAGGCCATTGCTTGTTTTGTTCGATTGGGTGATGGGGCCCCTATTCCCAGCGACGCCGATTTAAAGACCCGGGTGGCCTCTCAATTGGGGGGTATTGCCCGACCTGCCCACGTGTGGGTGGTCCCTGATTTACCCAAAACACGAAGCGGCAAAATCATGCGCCGGGTCTTAAAGGCATTGGTGATGGGGGAATCACCGGGTGATGTGAGCACCCTTCAAGATCCCGCCGTGGTGGATCGTATCGCACAGGTGATCTCATGAGTCTCACCGATTGGGCCGCCCTAACCGACTGCCCACTGTTTACCGATGACGAGCGACGACGGGCCGTGTCGCGCGACGAATGGCCCTTGGCCACCCCGGTGGTCCCATTGGCCGTGGCTGTTCCCACCCACTCCGATCACGTGAGGCAGGTGTTATCCCTGAGCCACTCCCGGGGGATACCCGTGGTGGTAAGGGGGGGAGGGTCTAGCACCACAGGGGCGTCTTTACCGGTTGAAAATGGGCTGGTGTTGGACCTGTCGGGATTAACCCGTATGGCATTGGACCCGGTTAACCAATGCCTCACGGCGGAACCGGGGGTTATTTTGTCGCACTTGCATCGCACGGTCGAAGCGGCGGGATGGTTTTATCCGCCCGACCCTGCCAGTTTGGCACGGTGCACCATCGGGGGTACGGTGGCCCAAAATGCGGGCGGTCCCCGGTGTGTGAAATATGGGGTGACACGGGATTATGTGTGGGGCTTGTCCGGCTATTATCCGGATGGGACCCCTTTTTCATGGGGCGGTAAAATACGAAAAAATGTGGCGGGATTGGATTTGATCGGATTGATGGTGGGATCAGAAGGCATCTTAGGCGTGATCACACAGGTGATCTTACGGCTAATTCCCAAACCGGCAGCCCATCATACCCAATTGATCGGGGTGTCCTCAATGGCCGATGCCTTGCATGGGTTATCCCTACTCCAACGCAAGGGGGTCACCCCATCGGTGGCCGATTATTTCCCCCATCTCTGTGTGCAAGCGGTGGCCAGTATGGGAGGGCCAGTGGGGGTGATACCCGACTATCCTTATTACGTGTTGTTAGAATGGGATGGATCGGTGGCAGACGTCACCCACACGACCCGCACGGTCTTTGACACACTCGCCTCGATTCCAGCAGATCCTATTACCGTCGATGAGGCCACCATCTGGACGATGCGACGGTCCATGTCGGCTGGACTGCGTCACTGGGGCATACGCAAAAGTTCCCATGACATTACCATCCCATTGTCCGCGCTGACCGATTACATGGCCCAAGTGGAAGCCACCGCCCACACATGGGGGTTAACGGTGGTCGGGTATGGCCATTTGGGTGATGGCAACATTCATCTGAATGTATTGGGTCCCCACGTCACCGATGACACGTGGGCCCAGGTGTTGGCCCCCATGACTGACCACGTGCTTCAGCTGGCCTTAGACTATGGGGGCACCTTAAGTGGGGAACATGGGATTGGATTGGCAAAAAAAGAACGGATGGCTGCCCAGTTTTCATCCCGGGATTTGGCCGTGATGCGGGCCATTAAGCAAGCGTTTGATCCCAATGGCCTGCTCAATCCCGGCAAAGTGTTGCCTTCCGACTAACGGGGGGTGTCTGCCCTGAGGATGGGGCGTGAGGGAGTGATGAACCACGCCCCCACCGCTGACCGGTTAGCTGATGAAACAAACGTCGGGTGGTAACCTCAATGATTACGTGGGGGCTAGAAAAACAGCTGGGAAAAGATCATCAGGTCATGACAATCAATCGGCTCATCAACTGGCAACCTCTGCTTGGATAGTTGAAAAAAGTCAAACGATCGGTGACTCAGGGCGATGGACACATCCAAGCCAGCACGTGACCAGCACGAATGTGTCGGACATGACAGACTGTCGCCGTTTTATTCACGACATTCAAAGCCAGGAACGATTGACAAACAACGGATACTCATGTGCCGCCAATAAAGTACTTTATCAGGGACCTTAACAAGAAAAGCCCGATCACGAAAAAGCGGCTCGAAACCGTCCGCTGACCCACTAAAAAAAGCGATTTAACCGACTCATCAGCAAAACCCGATGCAAGGTCGAACAAGCATTCGCCACACTTAAACGCCGGTTTTTAATGATGCGATTTCGAACTATCACCCCCCAAAAAGTGAATGCGGCAATGGCCGTTAACGCCATCGGCTTTCGCTTGCTTAAAGCTACCAATTCGGTCACTTTCTAATTCAATTGATCCCCACTCACCCCTCTTTTTATTGCCATGCCACCCTCTTAATGAACGCTTTTATCGTTTTGTACTGATCACTTATTT
>RGUG01000183.1 GCA_010027915.1 bacterium
TGGGGCCAAATTGAATGGGGCCAAATTGAATGGGGCCAAATTGAATGGGGCCAAATTGAATGGGGTCGATTTGACTGAGGTCGATTTGAAGGGGGCCCATTTGAGTGATGATCTGAAGGGTTGGGTAGAGTTTCATGCACCATACTTCGACCCATACTTTCCTGGCATGATGACATGTGTTTATGATGCTGAGCATCGGGTTTTTAGCGTGACATGCTACGATGACCATGCGAAAGCTATCGTCGCGTACCTGATGCAAGAAGGGTGTGGTCAAACGATACCCAACGAAACGGTCGTGACGATCACGGTGGATCAACTGACCCGAATGACAGCGTATTTAAGCCGCAATCGGGTGCTTGAGTGCGAACGCTTTAATACCCTGTTGGCACCGCTGCTTGGAGAAGAGAGTGTCACCCCAGTGCCCATCAATCAGGGGTTAAGTGGGTCTTTATTACCTTTCGATCACTATCAAATCAATTTGGCAGGGTGTCTGCCAGAAGATCAACCGCATGTGGCAGGATGGTTAAGTCAGGTGAGCGATCTGGCCATCACCTGGCAAGGTAATCAAACGATCGTCAGTGCCCAACAACTCAGACAACTCATGCCTTGGATTGATTATTTTATGGTGATCAAACAACAACTCAACCACCCTAATGGTTCAAACGAGCCGTCGCTGATTGAGCTCTGGCGTCATCTCAACCCTCATCCAGTACCCTCCGATGATGCCGCCCTGATACCTGAACTCATCGCACGCTTTTATCGCACCTTTGGTATTGAGGTGACAGGCCATGAATCCATCACCGACATACAGCGTGTGATGGGGGATCGCATTGCCAACAACATGAGCCTACCCCCTGTTGGGCCCGTTCAAGGGGAGATCAATCCCACTTACCTGACGTATCTTAAAAAGGCTGTGACAGACATTTGGAATACCATTCCTGGTGAACGCGATGCCGCATGGCATCAGCGGCAAGCAACCATTGAAGCAGTTAGTGGGCATTCCCTGTCGGATACGTCAAAAGCCCAACGATTGGTGGACGTGTTTGTACTTGGAGCCTGTTGTACCATCGCCAATCGGCTGAGAGTATCACCATCTCTGTCGCATGATGTATTACAAAAGATGGGTCGAATTTGTTCACTCATTGATACCCGATGCTCATCAGATAACCCAGATATGACGTCCCTACTGACGAGTATTCGTGCAATAGGGGGCCCTTCTTTCAATGCCCATTGTCAATACATGGTCGTATTGATGCATCTCAATGCCCCCCCACGATTTCGGGAATCAACGCTTATTCCCGACTGTTCGACATCCCAATGGGCTGACCAGATAAGTAGATTGAATACAATGGTTACATCAGCATCCGCCGACCCCTTCATTGCGGCCATTAATAGTGAGTGGGGTCGCCATGGCGGCCCGGATGACAGCCGCATGAGGGGTGTGTACGAGATGATGCACCGCATGGTGAGCACCCTTGAGTCGATGCAGACGGGCAATCCAACCCGTTACGAGGAGGTCATTGGCAAACTAACGGCACAACTGCTTGGATTCGATACCGATCAACATTGTGCCACCGGGTTGGTGGGGCGTGTGCAAACCTTGTATACGATGGTCATGGGTGACGCCGGCCTTTCGGATCGCATTGCCCAGTCTTTGTCGAACTGGTTACAAACCACATGTGATGCAACCCGTATAACGGGTGGAAGGGCTGAATCGGCCATGCTGGTACCAGCCATTACCCATTTTTTGGTTCACAAGGGGTGGGCGTCGCCCCAAAACCTGGTACAAATTGAATATCCAGATCATTTTAAAAGTTTTATAGTCGAAATTGAACGGGTATGGGATGCCAGTCCTCGAGCCATCAAAAAAGTGATCTTAGACAGTATGGTGGTCCATTATGAGGCTGAAATACACGATATGTTGGCACAGAATCCCAGTGGGGTGGATATGATAGTCGAGCTATTTCAACGCATCGATCCTGCCATTGAAAGGTCGCGCATCCATGCGTGTATGAATGAGTATGATGGGTATCACTTTAACCTGATGGCGTTGGGTATCCTGCTACGATTGGGAATCGATAAGGCGGCAAGAGCCGGTGGGTGGTTGCTCTAGTAACCCCCTCTAGTAACCCCCTCTAGTAACCCCCTACTAGAAAGGCCTGGGGGTATAGGCAAGCGGATCAAAGGTGGCAGTGAGGGAGGGGTTGCATTCAAAAAGTGGGAAGGGTGTTGGATGCCACGACACCTGCCTACTCGGCGAGCAACATGACAATCTAACCCGACACATCATGGCGGCGTTTTCGTTTCATTCGGGCCCTGACCACCCCATCCAATGTCCATTCATACCGCAACTGATTGGACAGCAACGTGAGCACCAGCCAACATACAATGAACCCAATCCCAACGGTGGCCCGGGTGTCACTGGATTGGCTGGATAACAACAAAATAAAGTGCGGATACCCCCCATACGTGATTCCTGACATCAGCAAGGAGAGGCCCGCCATACGAAGTGCGGTATGAGAAAACAAGATTCCCATCATGGGGGCGATGTACCCAAATGATACCCACAACATCATGCCCGCATCGGGTCCCAACACAAACCCCAACGCAATGGGCAACAGGGGCACCACCACCCATTGCCCCATACCCAAACGGTAATACGCCAAATAAACCGCCAAAAAAGCCCCCATGACCATCCCCGGTATGGTAAATAAATATTGAATCATCAAACCGGTTTGAAACAAGGTGTCAATCAACGGCTGGCTGGTGCCCCGACACCCCACAATGGCCACCGTGACCAATAGCAACTGAAGGGGCCGCTCAATGCCATCCCGGTGCCATCCGCCCTTTTTAAATAAGACCCACGGGATCCAAGTCCCGATCACCACCATCAATGCCATCAATAAACGGGTCCATCCCAGTGCCCAATACCCCAACGAGACCACCCCAAATAAACTGGTAACCATCATGGGCAAGGCCCATTTTTCTGATTGATCCCACTCGATGGCCATGACATACACCGTTAGGATGGTGCCAATGATCACCACGCCATAAGACCGCAGATCCCCATACCCCATCCCCAGCATGGGCCACTGAGGCCATCCCAAACCCAGGCCCAACACGATGAGTGAGACGCCCCATTCCCACAGCCTCATATGCATCAGATGCCCTTCAAAATGGGTGGCGATCCATGGCCATACCCGTGTCTGAAC
>RGUG01000184.1 GCA_010027915.1 bacterium
TGCACCACCAACGATTGGGTCACGGTCAGCTGATTGATCGTCGCCATCCCGGGTACCACCAACCGGTTCAGGGTGGCCAATCCTTCTGACACAAACGACCGGGTCACCACCACGTCCGTCATCGTCGCCAGAGTCAAACCCCGCAGGGTCCCCACATCCAAGCGATTGACTGTGGCGGCCTGTGCCACCATCCGGTTGATACTGGCCCTCCCCATCACATCAAGCTGTGTGGGCACCGTTAAATGATTGATGGTCGCCACGTCATCCACCACCAGCGATCGAATGGTGGCAAGGTTCGCCACATCCAAAAACGTCGTCACATTCAACCGGTTCATCGTCACCTCTTGGTTTTGAATGGTGAGATTCAGCACATCCAATTGGTTGATGGTCGCCACTTGTACCGTCATGCGGTTCACACTGGCATCTTGTTCCACCACCAACGACTGGGTGACGATCAGGTCATGAATCAAGGCCCTCCCCGGCACCATCAACCGATTCAAGGTGGCCGTTCCCTCGACGATTAACGACTGGGTCACGATTAATGCCGTCATGGTGGCTTGGTCAAGCACACGTACTGTCGTCGCCTCCAAATGATTCGCCGTGACGGCCTGTACGGCCAGGCGGTTGATACTGGCCTCTTGTTGCACCACCAGGGACTGGGGAACCGTGACATCATAAAAGGTGGCCGTACCTGGCACCACCAACTGGTTAATGGTCGCCACCCCTTCCACCACCAACGACCGGGTCACCACCAAGGCGTTGGTGGTCACCCGACCCCATACCTGCCAATTCCTTACCGCCAATTGGTCATAGGTTAACTCCGACACAAAGGCCTTATTCAAGGTGGCCATTCCATCCACCATCATCGACTGGGTCACCCACAAGGTATTCAACGTCACGGGTTGCATCACGACCAATTGATTGAGGGTGGCATTGCCTTCTACCAACAAGTTACGCGTCACCACCACATCGGTTAACAGGGCGTTTCGTCTTACCCATAGGTCGTTGACATCCAATCGGTTAATGGTGGCCTGCGTGGCCTCCAAGCGTTCGATACTGGCCACCCCTTCGACCAACAGGGTATCCGGTACCGTCAATTTCAAAATGGTGGCCGTGGTAATATCAGCCTGGTTAATCGTGGCATCCCCGGCCACATTCAGGCCTTGGTTGATGGTTAATTGATCAATCACCCCTTCTCCCATTAACAAGGCATTGAGCACATTTAAATGATCGAGGGTGGGAAAATTGGCTTCATTCACCCACAAGCGATTGATGGTGGCCACCCCTGTCACCAGCATGTTATCCGACACCGTGAGGCGATACATGGTGGCAAAATTGGGCACCTGTAAATCATGAAGGGTGGCCACACCCGACACCACGATATCTTGGGTCACTAGCAACTGATTGACGGTGGCCATTGACACCACCAAGGAAGGAATCACCGCCCCTTGTAACACGGCCAGCTGATTCAGGGTGGCCATTTGATTAACCCGTATAGAATCAGACACCACCAATTGATTAATGGTCGCCACCCGTAATACCTGAAACGATTCGGTCACCACCAATTGGGTAATGGGTGGCAGCATGGCGTTTTGAACCACCAAGTAGTTGATACTGGCACTACCCTGCACCACCAACGATTGGGTCACCACCAGTTGATTCACCGTTGCAACCCCTGGCACCACCAATTGGTTGATGGTCACCGACCCATCCACTCGCAGGGCATCGGTGACCAGCAACTGAGAGGCCGTTAACTGGTTAGACACCGTCACGGACGCCGCCACAATAGACGAAGCAAGGAGGCGATTGACCGATACGATCGTGGCATCGAGGGTGGTCACGGTTGCGGCATTGATACTGGCCACCGGAACCATCAGCACGCCCCCCACCACCACCGATTGATCCACCATCACCGACCCTGATACCCGCATGTCCCCCGCATTGAATACCTGACGAGACTTTAAATGATCAACGGCCATGGTCCCCTTCACCGCCATGACATCATCCCCTTCTAAAACAGCCCCGTTCGATACCAATGCCCCCACCGTCATCAACCCATTCACGTTTAAGGTACTCACGGTTACCGTCCCATCAATGACCGCATTGCCTGATACCCGAACCGACCCACTGACATCCAAGGGGACCTCCGGATAACGGCCAATACCGATCATCCCCCCAATCCCATCAAACGATAGCTTGCCCACGTTCATGTAATGGGTAATCGAAGCCGTTGACACATAAATACCACCGCCCACTGATAACAACCCATCAATGGTTTGGTCACCTGTTTTTTTAATAAAATTAACGCCATAGTCCGTGGTGGAAATGGCCCTAATATGGCCGTAGGGGTCTACATCAATCCCCGTTACGACCACCCCACTCACGGGCGAGACGGAGCTGGCATTCGAGGTGCCATGCCGCAGCATCAGCACCCCCTCTTGGCTGGTATCCCATCGGAATATATCCGTGTCACGCAGGGTTCTAAACACCGGTTCTTTGTTGGCGTTGGCCATGAGCAACTGATGAGGAAGCGAGGCCCGAAGGGGTTGAAGTGAGTCCGAGTTAGACCCCATCAATAGCGATTGATTCGGCACCGACGTTAACCCCGTCCCTCCTTTAGACACCGGCAACACGCCCGATAACGCCGTCACCGGAATATCCGTGAGATTGGCACCCGATCCTTCAAAGGCACCCGCCGTCAGGGTGCCATTAACGGTGAGTTGACGTGCCACCTGCAAGGAGTCTGTTTGAAGCAACCCTGTAATGCTCAACTCCCCCTGAATGGTCTGGTTCCCAACGGGTTTTAAGTAACCCGAAAGGGTTTTTTTAGACCATCCTGTCACGTGTCCAAACCCATCCAAGTCAATGGCTTTAAGCACCTCTTCATCGTCAAGCATCAGGCTCAATGCGTCGGATGTATCGTCATGTTGAATGGTAATGTTGCCACTGGTTGATTGAATCGAAACCCCTGGACCCTGGGTGAGTTGATTGATAGACGGGGGCCCATCACCCGTACCAATCAACAAGGTCCCCACCCCCATCACAGGCAAGGACCGTATGGGCAAGGTACCATTGCCAATCAATAACCCACCGGGGGTCAATTGGGTCACCCCGGTCCCCCCTTGTGGCACGGTTAAGGCAGCGGTTAAGCCTTCCAATCGAATATTGGTTAACCGGCTCCCATCGCCCACCAAATAATC
>RGUG01000185.1 GCA_010027915.1 bacterium
ACATTACCCGGATTGGTGGCACGCTACCAAGCCACCTTGGTGCTGAATCATTCGCGACATGATCCGATTGACATGCAAACAGTGGCGGCCCTGTCGACACCGCCACCCTCTCTTATTGGGTGGGTCAAACAGGACCTCTTGACTGCGGTGGAACAAGCCACCACACAAGGATTAACCCGCCTTGTATTGGACCCTGGCATCGGGTTTGGCAAAACCGCCGATCAATGCCTCAGGCTAATCCAAGAAATCGCCCAATTGGTGGCACTGCCCTACCCCATCATGATCGGCACCTCTCGAAAATCATGGCTGGCAACCCTCACCCGCGACACCAGTCAAGACCGATTGGGTGGGGGCATTGCCAGCGTGTTATGGGCCGCCACCCAAGGGGTGGCGTATGCCAGGGTCCATGATGTCGCCGCCCATGCCGGTGCGATGCGATTGTGGGAGGCCTTGCATCCCCCTGAGCATCCCTGACCGCTTGGGTAGGGGCCCAGCGTGTGATGGGCCGCCACCCAAGGGGTGGCGTATGCCAGGGTCCATGATGTCGCCGCCCATGCCGGCACGATGCGATGGTGGGAGGCCTTGTATGCCCCACCCCTGACCGCTTGGGTAGGGGCCCAGCGTGTGATGGGCGGCCCCCAATTGGTGGCACTGCCCTACCCCACCATGATCGGCACCTCTCAAAAATCATGGCTGGCAACCCTCACCCGCGACACCAGTCAAGACCGATTGGGTGAGGGCCCAGCTTGTGATGGGCCGCCACCCAAGGGGTGGCGTCTGGGTCCATGATGTCCCCATGCCGGTGCGATGCGATGGTGGGAGGCCATGAACTCAAATGGGCATTGCTGTCCTGTACGGGGGAATGGGTCACGATCCAGCCTATGAGTCAAAGGGAACCCGTAGCCCCTACCCCATTGGGATTCGGACTGAATGCACACCCTTTATCGACCCGCCTCATGCGGGGTATGGGGTCTTATGCACTCTTCATGTGGTACAAATGCCATTGAAACCCAACAAACACACGCCGAATGGCATCCACGTCACCCAGTTGCTTCTGTCCTTCGTACACACTACCGTACTTGGATGTCAGGGTGGTACGCTGTTCTCAGCCTCAATCATTTCCTGTAGCTTTTTTAGCTCAGCATGACCGAAGCCTGCTTCTTCTAACGACTGAAGCAGGGCGTGACGGGTAACCGGATTCGACCATCGTGTACGCAGTTCATCCTCTGAGCCCAAGAACTGGGGAAGATTCAGGGTATGAAACAGTCGCTGTAAAAATGCTTCCACCCCAATGGGGGTGCCATCCACATAAAACATCGTGTGACTCATCGACTGAATCTCACGCACTTTTCCGTCACTTAGACGAATCTTTACTTTCTTGTTTTTGGGCCCATCATCCTCGCCCTCACCACCATGTTGGGGTTCCTTATGCTCTTGGGGTATAGTGGGCGTTTTGGGTTCGGTTGGCTCCGGCTCAATGGGTTCACCATCCCATTCGGGGTCACTAAACAAGTGATAAGCATGAACAAAATCAATGATGGTGAAATAGTGCTTGCCTTCAAACAAGCGTGTGCCACGTCCAATAATCTGCTTGAACTCAATCATGGAGTTAACTGGACGCATCAGTACGACGTTCCTAACATTACGAGCATCAACCCCGGTCGTCAGCTTTTGACTGGTGGTAATGATGGGTGGGATTGTTTGGTCATTGTCTTGAAATTGCCTCAGATACGCATCACCAATCGCCCCATCATTGGCCGTCACACGCACACAGTAGAAGGGGTTGTTGGTCTCTTGGTTGATGATGTCCCTCACCATGGCGGCGTGGGCTTGGTTGGCACAGAACACCAGCGTTTTTTCATTGTGATGGATGTGGGCGAGCATCTCTTGTACCCGCTTACGCTCACGCTCAGGTATGACAATTTTTTTATTAAAGTCACGCTCTGTGTAAACGTAACCTTCCGCCACTTCGCCCTCTAACACTTCGTCATCCGGTGTGTAAACGTATTCATCCAATGTGGTTTGAATACGCTTGAGCTTAAACGGCGTAAGGAACCCATCTTGTATGCCTTCTTTCAAGCTGTACTTATAGACAGGCTCACCAAAGTACTTGTATGTATCAGCGTTATCAACACGCTTTGGAGTAGCAGTAAGTCCCAACTGAACCGCAGGGCTGAAGTAGGTAAGAATATCCCGCCACTTGCTTTCATCATTAGCTCCACCTCTGTGGCACTCGTCAATGATGACAAAGTCAAAAAAGTCAGGTTCATAGTCACCAAAGTAGGGCGTGCCGTCCGCACCACTCATAAAGGTTTGAAAGATGGTAAAAAACACACTGCCGTTCTTGGGCACCTCACCACGCTTGGCGATTTGGTGGGGGCTGATACGGACCAATGCGTCTTCTTTGAACGCACCAAAGTCTAAGTAGGCTTGGTTAGCCAGGATGTTTCTATCGGCCAAGAACAAAATGCGTGGGGTTCGCTTGCCGTCTTTGGTCAAGTTCCAACGGGCTTGAAACAGTTTCCACGCAATTTGGAACGCAATAAACGTCTTGCCTGTACCGGTGGCCAAGGTTAAAAGAATGCGTTGCTTGTGGTTGGCAACCGCTTCCATCACCCGATTGACAGCGATTTCTTGGTAATAGCGTGCCTGCTTGGTGCCATTCACATCTTCAAACGGCACCGCGTTGAACTTGGATTGCCACTCATTGGCATCACCAAAGGTGTGGTGCCACAGTTCATCAGGTGTGGGGAAGCTGTCTACAAGTCTTTCCTCGCCTGTCGTTAGGCATATCTCGTAGATTTCCTTACCGTTGGTGGCATAGGTGTAGGCCAGTGCAAGCTTGGACGCATAGCGTTTGGCTTGTGCCACCCCCTCACCCACTTCAACATCAACGCTTTTCGCCTCAACCACCGCCAGTTTACGGTTCTGGTATACCAACACATAGTCAGCCTTCATCTGCCCTGCACGAATGCCACCAGAACGGATTTCACCGGCATTGATGGGGTATTCACGCTGAACCCGTGACGCTGGCACCACACCCCAGCCCGCTTGCTTCAGCTTGGGGTCAATGAGTTCGGCTCGTGTATCCGCTTCGTTCACCGTTATTCCTTAACCAGTTCGCCCGTGAAGGCTTGTCTGAGGATGGATTGCTTGAGCGTGACAAGCTGATTGACTTTAT
>RGUG01000186.1 GCA_010027915.1 bacterium
AGCTTGGCGGTGACCAACAATACAACAGTAGGCGGGACCTTGGGCGTGACGGGCCTCACGACCTTGGGCGTGGTGGAGATTGCAACGGCCCGTGCGGCCAGCTTGGCGGTGACCAACAATACAACAGTAGGCGGGACATTGGGTGTGACGGGGGCGACCACCTTACAAAGCAGCTTGGGTGTGACGGGTCTTACGACCTTGGGTGTGGCCGAAATGGCGACGGCCCGTGCAAATAGCTTGGCGGTGACGACCAATACCACCGTGGGCGGGACATTGGGCGTGACGGGTCTCACGACTTTGGGCGTGGCCGAAATGGCAACGGCCCGTGTGAATAACTTGTCGGTGACGACCAACACCACCGTGGGCGGGACCTTGGGTGTGACGGGTCAGACAACCTTGGGTGTGGCGGAGATTGCAACGGCCCGGGCAAACAGCTTGTCGGTGACGACCAACACCACCGTGGGCGGGACGTTGGGCGTGACGGGCCTCACGACTTTGGGTGTGGCCGAAATCAACGCTGCCCGGGCGAATAGCTTGGCGGTCACGAATAATACAACAGTAGGCGGGACCTTGGGTGTGACGGGTCTCACATCGTTACGAGATGTCGTGGCGTCCGGTTCGATACGGGCGATGGATCTTAATGTGACCAATAATGTGACCATTGGGAAGGAACTCAACGCACTGAGGTTCATTGGTACCATTTTAGATATTAGTGGTCAGTCCACACTGGATCGTGCGGAGGTCGCAACCTTAAAAGCCAACAGCTTATCCGTCACCCTCAACACCACCCTCAAAGGCACATTGGGAGTGGATGGGCGTACCATATTGGGCCAACTGGTGGTGACCACCGACGCCAAATTACAAAGCCTATCGGTGACGGGTGCCATGACCATATTAGGGATCTCCGAATTATCTGAAGCCAGGGTACCGTCATTAACTGTCGGGATGTTGGTGGTAACCGGATCGATTAAAATTCCCGAAACGTTTAGCAATCAACTCAATGTGACAGGTGTGAGTACCTTAAGCGAAGTATTTATCGTGACCGCCAATATCGGCAAATTGATGGTCAGCCAAAATGCGGTGATACCATCCCTTAATGTGGGGGAATTATGGGTCACCAAGAATGCAATATTCACATCACCCCTGGTTGAGTTCACGGGCACCCACTTGGTTGCTCAAGCTGAAATCAACAATGCCCGTGTCAATAGCTTAACGGTAACAGGCAATGCCATCTTAACATCCGATGTGAGCCTATTAGGGGGGATAAGTGTTGCCAATACGGCCACGTTTAATGGGACGGTGACCATCAATACCTTAAGTGTGAATCGGGCGGTGTTTCAAGGCGATGTCACCATCAATGGCAGCCTTCGGCTGGGCCCCAATGGCAAATTGGATATCGCCAGTTTGATGAATGTGACCCCTTCTACATTCGAAGTGGGCCAGTTAACCGTGACCCGGCAAGCGATCTTACAAAACAACCTGATGGTAACCGGTGTCGTAACCGCCAACTATTTTGTGGGGGATGGCTCTCGTTTAACGGGGATATCAACGGGCGCGTGGGTGAGTAGCACCAATTCGGTCAGTTACCCCAATAAAGTGGGAATCGGGGTTACGGCCCCGGTGGCACCCCTATCCATTGGGGATAGCGGGGTACCGGGTTCGGATGGGTATTTGGCGTTTGGCAAGCATGATGGGACCACCAGTCGCATGATTCGATTGGGTTTGGATAGTGCCTTTAATTTCGTGATTGGGGATTTTGGGACGGCCAATACATCCGGAGAGTGGATCAAACAGTTTAAAATGGATTATCGTGCACCCAATGATGCCATTGCGGTTGATAGCATCGGGAATGTGGGGATTGGGTTGCCTTCACCGGGTGTCAAATTGGATGTGTCAGGGGTTGTACGGGCCAATGGGTTTGAGGGGTCAGGTGAAGGATTGTCTAACGTGCCGCTAGCGGCCTTGGATTCGTCAGGGGCAACCAGTGGGCAAGTATTGCAGTGGAATGGCACGGCCTGGGTACCAGCCACCATGACCGTGGCGACCACTGGCACCAGTGGTGGCACAGGGGGGGGGTCGGGCGGTAGCACGTCGGCGACCAACGCCGTGGTATCGCAAACCACCCTTACCGTATCATCGTCGACCACCACCATTGATTGGACCCAATCGAATGTTGTAAAACTTCAAATGACGGGAATCAATACAGCATTAAATTTTGTAAACCCTCAAGGCCCATCCCGTTTAATGATTATCATTGATTACCAAGTCTTAACTGATGTAACATGGCCCCTAGCTCCCCTTATCAAATGGGCCGGTGGCATTGTGCCGTCCTTAACCAATTCTCAAACCCAAGGTTCAGTCGATATTGTATCGTTGTATTTTGATGGCACCACCTATTATGGGTCGGTAGGAAGTAATTTTAGATGAGTAGATAAGTAACCACGGCATGACAACAATCAAAAAAGGGCGGATTGTATTTCGGGTACTATTAGCAGGGGCCATCATGGCCTTTCATTCGGTGTCGTTTGCTCAAACGTACCCATTTGGAACGGGTCGAGATGGGGCGGTCTCAATTGGCAATGGCAACTTGCTGACCACCGCCTACGCAACGGGCCGACTTGCACCCGATGCCGAAATGTTCCCCGTATCGGCTTTGGGTACGGATGTGGTCACTGTAGGGGGAAATGGAAGCGGGGGCACCCTACCGGGCATGCTCTCTCGTTCCATTCGAGCAGGTGACCAAGTATTGTTAATTAAAATGAGGGGCTCGCAAACCACCACCCCATCGGTTGGGTTGTATGAGTTTTTGTGGGTGAAGGCCGTGGTGGGCAATCGAGTGCTGGTATCACCCATAACGGGAGTATATGGTGTCACCAGCAATGCCATGATCGCCAATGAACGGGTGGCCATCATACGGGTCCCACAGTACACCAATGTATCCATTACGGGGACCCTGACCACCCCCAGTTGGAATGGGTTGATTGGGGGCCTCATCATTTTAAAAGCATCGGGCACCTTAACAATCGGTGCCAGTGGGGCCATTAATGCCACGGCAACAGGGTATCAAGGGGGGCAACGATTGGATGGGGGCTATTGGCGATATGGGCAAGCGGCGCGAGAGACCATTGCCGCCCCAAATTTGGGTCAGT
>RGUG01000187.1 GCA_010027915.1 bacterium
TACCAGTCTTCAATTCAAATTCAATCCATTGGCGTTATTTGATACCAACCCACATGACCCTGATATCATGGTGCCCCCTCCACCCCCACCCCACGGGACCGACCCTTTTAGGTCGCAACCCGCTCCACATAGTGTTTAAACCGATCCAAAATGGATTGCCACCCTTGTTGTTGCAACGCTTCAGGATGAACCGTCTCGGCTTCAAAGTGAATGGTCACGGTGGTCTGTTCGTCCCTAGTTGAAAATAAAATGCTAACCTTTCGGCCATCGGCAATGGTATACACCAACCGCTCGATTGGCATGACCTCGTCATAAACGGCCTCAAAATCAAATCCCATGGTCTGATCCCTCGATTCCATTCGAGCCGAATACCGACCCCCTACCCGTAACTCATTCGATGCACTGGGACAACACCAATCATCCGATGCCGCATTCCAATTGATAATATGCTCGGGCGCCGTATAACACGCCCACACGGTAGCACGATCCGCTTGAATCACCGTCTGAACAGTGATCATCATACGCTTACTCCTTTGTGCAGGGCTGGGATGCCCCACCGTCTTTTTGCACTGATTATAACGAGACTCACCGAAATCGCAAGATGACCCAGCCTCGGGTGACGGCTTTTGTGCCCCCCTCGCCACATGAGGGGCCTCCCCACCCAGTGCTCAGGGCAGCGGTTTGCACTGCCCGCCACCTGGGTGGGGGCTCCCCGATACCCAGTGACCACACCCGCCCAAGTTCAATACGAACCCCACCCCTTACACGATGCCTTCGATCATGTTATTCCCATCCCGTAACGGGGAATCCCCAAGATACACCCGATCGGATATGATAAACAGGCTGTATCCCCTGATGTTAACAAAGGTACCCCATGACACATTTTTCCCATCCCATGACCGTTAAAATGTACGATACCGATGCGGCCGGCATTCAATATTTTGCCAGTCAATTTCGATTTGCCCATGATGCATTTGAATCGTTAATGGCCCATCATGGCCTGTCGTTTCACACCATGATATCGGGTGGCGATGCCCTCTTTGTCATCGTACACGCCGATGCCGATTATTATCATTCCTTAACCGTGGGCGACCCCATTGTGATTGACCTACACGTGGCCCATATTGGCACCACCGCCTTTCGGTTGCATTACCAAGTCAAAAAAGACGGTCAACTCATGGGCCAAATGAACACTGTCCATGTGTGCATTCATCCTGCCACCCGTCAAAAACAACCCATCCCCACCAGCATTCGTGACCTGTTAGGCCAATACCTCGACCCATCATGAGCCACCCCACTGCCCCATTTTTGCCATCCACCCAATGGATCACCACCCAAGATGGCTCGGTCACCCTGATGGGCCCCCACCTTGAACCCTATCATTCGGTGCATGGGGCCCTCACCGAATCACAGCATGTGTATCAGCAAGCCGGCCTTGCCTATTGGCATCAACAACACCCTCACGCCACCACCTGCCATCTCTTGGAGGTGGGGTATGGCACCGGCCTGAATGCCAGTGTCGCCTGCACCCTGACCCGCCCGGGGGTATCGTTGCATTACACCGGCCTTGATCCCCATCCCCTTGATCCATCTACTTTATCCCCCCTCCTTCACTCACTCCCCACCCCTGTTGCCACCCAATTGGCTCAATTGAATGCCTTGTCTTGGGGCGATCGCCACGTACTCAGTCCTAGCCTTAGCATTCAAAAACACCCCCTGGCAGTTCAAGATTGGGTGCCTCACACCCCCATTGACGTGTTGTTCCTGGATGCGTTTTCTCCCACGATCGATCCTGCCTTGTGGGACCCCACCTGCCTTGCATTGTATGCCTCATTCTTGCGATCGGGCGGGGTCTTGGTGACCTATTGTGCCAAAGGTACGGTGCGTCGCGGGTTGATGCAAGCGGGCCTAATCGTCACCCGTTTGCCAGGCCCACCCGGTAAACATCATATGCTACGGGGCATTCAGGTATGAACAGGCTGGCCTGCTGGCTTGGCCTGTTATGGCTGATCAGTGGGGGAATGGCACAGGGGTTAACCTATCAATATGTCGCCAAAATCGGGTCTGAGAATCAATTGACCCAACTGTTTTATGAGGGAAAAGAAATGGTGGCCGTGCGGTATTATGACAACGGCAACGTGATCAAGGAAGAAGGTCAGGTACCAGATGGCATTCACATTGGACAACTCAATGGTCGTATCATCGAAGAAAGCACTTACGCCAATGGCAAACGAAACGGCAAAACCGTCAAATACCACGACAACAATGCCATTAAAAGCACCTCATTTTATGTCGGTGATCAACTCGAGGGGGTCATGACCCAGTATGATGCCAATGGGGGTAAACTCTCCGATGTCACGTATCAAAATGGGGTGGAACATGGCACCTATTCTGCCTACTTTCCGACCGGGGCGATATCCCGGCGAGGCACCCTTCAAAAAGGAGCACTCGAAGGGGCCTATACCACCTATTACGAATCGGGGGTCACCAAAAACCATCGCATGTATCACCGCAACCAACTCGATGGCCCCAATGAACAATACAACCCGCAAGGCCTGTTAATCCAACGGGCATTGTATCAGCAGGGACAATTGCATGGCCTCTTGCAACAATTCAATGACAAGGGCCTGCCGGTGATTGATGCGTTATTTGAATCAGGCAATATGATCCAACGATGGGTGTATCAACCGCCCGGACAATTGCATCTTATGGAATCGTTACAAAACAATCGTCGGCAGGGACGCACCGTCCAATACCGAGAAAATGGTGATATGGAGTGGGAAGGGTATTATGCCGACGGTCTTAAAGAGGGCATCGAAACCCACTATTTTAATGATGGCAATCCCGCCCAGGTGATACGCTACACCAAGGGAAAAAAAGACGGTACTGCGTTGTATTTTTCTGACAAAACAGGGTACCTCGAAATGGAAGTGGGATGGCAAGACGACAAAAAACGAATGGTCACGCGATACCTAGAAAATGGCACCAAAGGTATCACCCAATTGATCCCGCCTTATTAGGATTCCTGCCTCTCCTGCTACCTAAACTGGCTTAAAAAAATGGCCACACCCCCTATTGGGTCCCTTTTGA
>RGUG01000188.1 GCA_010027915.1 bacterium
TTTATCCGGCCACGACTGCCATTTTACCTTTGGCAATCACCTTACCCTGAGACATGACCACAATTACATACGCCCCCGATGGTAAGGTCAATGGGTTGATACCCAATTGGGCCAACGTGACTTTATTAACCCCAATCAACCCGCCTACCACACCCATTTTAAAGGATTGTTTGGTCACTGTCCGCCCCAACATATCAAACACCGAAATATCCACGTCCCCGTTTTTAGACAATTCATAATACAAGTGACCGGTCTCACTGCTTTTCATGGGATTGGGATACACATTGATGCGTTTAATCCCAAACGTCGTCGCCAATAACGAACTGGCTTCCGAGGGGTTAAAAGGTACCGCCATATCGGCCACCAATGTGGGCTCCACTTGCAAATAGCCGCTGTTACTGGCTTGGTTGGTGGCAAGCGACGATGTTTCAAATGACAACACCGCCAAATCACCCGACCGGTAATAACTGGCCGCTTTTAATGCTTTGGCATTCACACGACGATACACCAACGACGCCTCCACTTGTGCCACCATCATCACCATCAACACCACCCATACCCCCAATTGTTTCATCATGTTTGCCCCCCCGAGCGATTAAGTTATGCGTTGTTTTACCCGCCCATGCGTTTTTTTAAACAATTATGAATAAAATACTATTTTTTTATCAGTTTTTATTGAATCAAAATAAATGACACAACCGTATTTTTGAGGAATAAAAATGTTCAGTATGGCAAACTGTTTGGTTCTATTGATTGATTGATTTAATCCTTCGTTTTTGTCTATTTTTAAGCATGGATACCCGACATACAAGCAACGACCGTAGGGCAAGCGGTGATGGAAATGGCACACACGAACAGAGAAGCATCGGTCAACCACCTGCCTTACGATCGCATTCACGCTCACATCTAAGAAGCGAAGAAAAACGGCTGTCATCGGTTGACGCATGACAGTAGCCTGAACGCATCCGGGGATGAGGGAAAAGCGATGGGGGGTCAACCACGGAGACGATCGGGTGTCGCCCATCGATCGACGGCGATGTCAACCGGCACTGCCTTATGCTCGCACAGCCAAGCCACACAGTGGGACACCAAATAGGGATACAGCTGGGTGCCTTTGGAACCCACCCCCCCCATCATGGCCACCCGCGGGTAAACGGGGTGACGTCCCAATACGGGTTTGGCATCGGCCAGCATGTGCCGTATGCCACAATCCACCCGCTCAATCCCGCATGATAGTGAACCGCCTCGGTATGGTAGAGGTGATGCCAGGCGTAACTCGCACCCCATAGAAAGGCATGTGGGGGCAGGGGACGCATCCAATGCCCATCATTGACCACCCGTTGCGGAAGGGGGACCTCACTGCGACACCTTAAGACATCCCCCCTGGATAAGCGATGGGGAAGAAATGAAAACAGACCGTCTGCCAAGCCAAATCCGCCACAATCCATCACCATGTCGGCGGTTTCGCCCTCCCATTCAATACCGGTGGGGGTATGAACGAGGGTATCCCAAGCCATTTTTTTTTCAATCAATGTCCCATTGGCCCGCCATTTGGATTCAAAAAACCGAATAATCGGGGCAACCAATACCTGAAAACCATTGACCACAATCCCCCCATCACCCGCCGCATCGGGTAGCAGGGCTGTAACATAGGGGGCCAAAGCCGATTGTTTTCGCTGGTAAAGGGCCGCATCATCCGGGTGTCGAAACAAGCGCCAAAGCGGGTATTCGGTCAGCAGTGATTGGCCCATCTCGACTTCGAGGGCCTGGTAGTACAACTGGGCCAACGGCAGGGTATCGGTCACCCGATAGGCCAATGCCAACCGTTGACCCGAAATCGGATCGACCATGCCCGCCGATACCAAACTGGCAGTGCGCCGGGGAAACGATTGTACCACGCCCGTTACTCACCCCACGCCTCTCGCCCCTCGAGCTGAATGATGCCCCCGCCCACCACCCGTGATCCGTGATACAACACGGCCGATTGCCCAGGCGACACAAAGGGAATGGGTTCATACAAGGACAAGGTAGCCCGATCGGGTTGCCAGGCGGTCACCGTGGCCATTTGGGGGGTCATCTGAGAGCGCAGCTTCACCGTGTAGCGGTTGCCAACCGGTGATTCTGATGCCGAAACCAAGGTGGGTTGACGCAACGTCACGACGTGAACCCCCTTGTCCACAGGGCCCACCACCACCGTATGGGTCGGGGCATCAATACGCACGACATAAAGGGGGGTAGAAGCCGATATATTGAGGCCTTTTCGTTGCCCAATGGTATACCGATGAATGCCCTGATGCTGACCCAACACCGTCCCATTGACATGGACAATCAGACCGGGGGTAGGCGGCACAACATGTTGACGGGCCACAAACTCAGCGTGTGCCCCTTTTTTTACAAAGCAAATGTCTTGGCTATCGGGTTTGGTAGCGGTAAGCAATTGAAACGAATGGGCCATTTGCCGAATGGTTGACTTGGTATAGCGGCCCAAGGGAAACAGGGTGTGGGCCAAACCCGATTGGGTCATGGGATACAAAAAATAACTTTGGTCTTTTTGGGGGTCCAAGGCCGTGTACAACCCATATTCGTGGCGTCGGGTGTGCCACAGTCGGCGTACGTAATGTCCCGTGGCCACCCATTGGGTACCCAAGGAGCGGCCCGCCTCTCGGATGGCATCAAATTTGATGCTCCGGTTGCATTCAATGCAAGGGTTCGGGGTTTCGCCTTGCATGTAGCGGCTGACAAACGGATCGATCACATGGGTTTGAAAGGTCTCCCGGGCGTTAATCACATAATGGGGGATACCCAATGAGTGGGCCACGCGTTGGGCGTCGCAAACAGCTGAGCGGTTGCAACACGCCCCGGTGTTGTCGAGTGAAGGGGGCAACAATTGCATGGTAATCCCAATTACTTGATACCCCTGTCGTTGCAACAACGCCGCACAAACAGACGAATCCACCCCCCCACTCATCCCCAGCAATACCCGTTCTTTTTTAGCCATGACCCCATCATACCGACAAACCCCACGGTTTGTCAGGGCCTAACACGGCCATCATCACGGTGCAACACCCCGCCCATTCACCCACCCCTAAT
>RGUG01000189.1 GCA_010027915.1 bacterium
AGCCGATCATATTTACGCAAACCGGTTCTGAACGAATGAGGATTCATACGAACGGTTTTGTTGGTATTGGCACATCTAACCCAACTTATTTGCTAGATGTGGCGGGTAATATTCGGAATGGCGGGTACGATTTTGTATTGGGATCTAGGGATCAAGTTTCGCGTGGAAATTCTGGAGCGTCACGTGCCCTCGTCAAGGACTCGAGCGCTACGCTAGTTCTTAATTACGCCGGAGATTTCACTGGTGGTGCGCGAGTTGATAGTGATCTTGCCTTTAATGTAAGCGGTGATGGTCTCAAATATAGGTCGGCAGGGGGATCATATCTCTCCGATTGGAGTCTGGTAGAGGTCGATGATTGTAGCTCGACCTCAGGCTGGTCAAGTACCACTGGGGCATTATCCGTGGCCACGACGAGTACCGGAGAGTACTGGCTTACCACTGGAACTTATGGAACAAGGGCCACCCAAACGATAAGCAAGACGTACACCATTCCAGCACATACCCGTGTAAAAGTGGTGGCTAATATATTTGCTTTGGATACATGGGACGGGAACGAGTTTGTGTCGGTGTCAGTGGGTGGGGTGTCGATGGGGTCTGCACCGCTTTGGCTGGATGGGCCTTCTCCGGTAAGTTATGGGGGGAGCTCTGCCGCAGACAACTGGACCTCGATAACGGCGGTTTTTGCGAGTACTGATACGACACTTACTCTCACATTTGATACGAATTCTGGGGAGACAGATCTTGGTGATGAGTCATTTGCGCCATCGTATGTCGAAATTTATGTTAAATAACGATCTAATAAATGGGCACTACTATTGCAAATTTTGATATAAATTTTACAATAGCACTACCATTATGAACTATTTATCTCGATTTTTGGATTTGAAGACGCTTTTGGCAAAAAAGTCATTGTTTTTGTTGGGACCGCGTTCCACTGGCAAGTCGTCTATGATCCGAAACCAATTGAATCCGGATGTTTCAATTGATTTGTTACGCGGAGATGCCTACCTATTGTTGAGCAGGGAGCCTTGGAAATTAGAACCGATGGTACTGAATCAATCGAAATCACCGAACTTGATTGTGATTGACGAAATTCAGCGAATACCCGAATTGCTTAATGAAGTACATCGCTTGATTGAAGATAAGCAGTGGATTTTTTTGATGACGGGAAGCAGTGCGAAAAAATTGCGGCAAAAGGGGGTGAATTTGCTCGCTGGGCGTGCGTGGGAGGCACGTATGTGTCCGTTGATCCCATCGCTGATGCTGATACGTTGGCCCGTTAATTGGCCTACCAACGTCATCGTCGTCCCATCCACATTCCCGCTAAAATTCCCCGTCACCGCATTGAGCCCATCACTGATGCTGATCCGTTGGCCCGTTAATTGGCCCGTTAACGTTTGCGTACTTCCCGTTACATTCCCGCTAAAATTCCCCGTCACCGCATTGAGACCATCGCTGATACTAATCCGCTGGCCCGTCAATTGACCCGTTAATACCTGCGTCACCCCTTCGAACCGATTCGCCGTTACCGTTTGGCTAAAGTTTCCCGTTACCCCATTGATCCCGTCACTAATACTAATCCGTTGTCCCGTTAACTGACCGGTCAATACCTGCGTCACCCCTTCGAACCGATTCGCCGTTACCGTTTGGCTAAAGTTTCCGGTTACTGCATTGATTCCATTGGTCAATACCAATCGTTGGCCGGTAACTTGCCCCACAAAATAACCGATGTTCGCAGATATCGTACCGTTGATCGTCACGCCAGAAAATATTGGATTCGCCGTCGTGTTAATGTCTTGTGGCAATGACACCGTGATCGACCCTGACACACTGGCCACATCCACTTGACGTGACGTCCCTGATATACTGGTCAGATTGTACCCGTTCAAACCATTTCCTACCAATATTTGTCCTGCGGCAGGAGTCTGGGTGGTTCCTGTACCTCCGTAAATTACTGCGATTTTTGTGGCATTCCAGGTTCCAGTTGTCACTACACCAACACCCGTTAATCCAACATACGTTCCGGAAATTCGTGGTGTCGGAACCGACCCGCTCGATAAATTGGCGGCATTTAGTCCTGTAACATACTTCCCGTCGCCAACAAATGCAGTCGCGTTCGCGGTTGTACTTATCGTGATGCCTTTGAACAACGGAGAGCCTTCGGTGTCAATGTCTTGGGGCAAGGACAACTGGATCGTCCCGGCACCATTTATCACATCGATTTGATTGGTAGTTCCAATTATTGTACCCAATGTGTAGTCAGTACCGTTCCCAATCATTAATTGACCATTGGATGGCGCCCCATTGAGCCCCGTTCCACCGAAAGCGACTTCAATTGCAGTCCCACGCCATACCCCACTCGCGATAGTTCCAACACCGGTAATCCCGGAATAAACACCACTCACCCTCGCAGTTGAAATCGTACCGCTGGACAAATTACTTGCGTTGAGATTCGTCAATGCACTGCCGTTTCCTTGAACCGTAGTGCCTTTAATCGTTCCGTTTACACTGACCCCACCAAAAACAACACTGGCAGTTGAGGTGATGTCTTGCGGTAACGACAAGGTAATTGAACCTGACACACTGGTTACGGTGATTTGACTCGCCGTCCCATTCATTGTCGCAAGATTATAAGAGTTCGATCCGGTCCCGATTAATAGTTGACCCGCTGCTGGCACTCCCAAACCGGTGCCGCCTCGTGCAGGTGCCAATCGCCCAATGGCCACGTTCCCCGCATCCAAATTCGCAATCGTACTTCCATCGGCAATCACCGCAGCGTTTGCGGTTACCGTTCCACTAAAGTTACCGGTTACAGCACTAATTCCATTACTGATCGAGATCCGTTGACCCGTTAACTGACCCGTTAACGTTTGTGTTGTGCCGGTCAGATCACCACTGAAGTTACCCGTTACCGCATTAATACCATCACTAATCGAGATTCGTTGACCCGTTAATTGTCCACTCAATTTTAGTGTGTTGCCGGTTACATTTCCCGTAAAATTCCCAGTAACGGCAGAAATACCGTCAGAAAGAGTCAATCGTTGACCTGAGACGAGGGCT
>RGUG01000190.1 GCA_010027915.1 bacterium
GGGAATGTCGAGTTTAATGGTTTTACTTCGTTTTTCTCGACCGGCCCCATTACATTTTTTGCAAGGATTCTTGATGATTTCGCCTTGCCCGCCACAATGATGGCAGGTCATTACCTGGGAAAAACTTCCCAACACCGTTCGTTGGACTGTTTTAATTTGTCCCGACCCATGGCAATGGGGGCATGATACCTTGGGTGTGCCTGCTTCACGTCCCGACCCTTTGCAGCCATCGCATGACTCCAAATGAAAAATCGGGATTTCCTTGCTGACGCCGGATGCCGCTTCTTCAAGTGTAATGTCAAGGTCATACCGTAGATCTTCGCCTTGTCGGGCAGTCTGGGTTCTCCGTCGTCCTCCCCCACCGCCCCCAAAAAAGGCATCAAAAATGTCATCCAAGCCACCCGAGAACCCTTCAAATCCCCCGCCATAGTCCTGGGTGGGCCCATCATCGGCCACGCCAAATTGGTCGTATTGGGCCTTTTTTTGTGGATCGGATAACACCGCATACGCTTTTTGGATCTCTTTGAAGGTTGCCTCGGCCCCAGGGTCTTTGTTGACATCGGGATGGTATTGCCGGGCCAAGCGACGGTAGGCTTTTTTGATTTCAGCCTCTGTCGCCCCTCGGTGTAACTCTAAAATGCCATACAGATCATCAGCCATTGGGTTGACCCGCTTTGTCATCTTTCACTTCTTTAAACTCAGCATCGACGACCGAGTCATCAGGGGTGGTGACTTTGGCTTCTTCTTCATTGGTATCGGCGGCTTTATACAATTCTTCGGATGCATCGAAGACTGATTTTTGTAAGGCATCCGTGGCGGATTTGATGCCGGCCACATCGGTCCCTGCTAATTGGGTTTTGAGTGCGTCTAAGTTGGTTTGAATGGCGGTTTTATTGGCCTCTGACAACTTTTCGCCATTTTCTTTAAGGGTCTTTTCCGTGCTGTATACCAACGAATCGGCCGTATTCCGTGTTTCGGCTTCTTCTTGGCGTTGTTTGTCTTCGGCAGCGTGGGCGTCGGCATCTTGTTTCATCCGCTCGATGTCCTCTTTGCTTAACCCAGATGAGGCGGTGATGGTAATTTTTTGTGATTTGCCCGTGGCCTTGTCCAAGGCTTTGACATTTAAAATACCATTGGCGTCAATATCCAATGACACCTCAATTTGAGGAACCCCACGCGGGGAGGATGGGATACCTTCTAACACAAAGCGACCCAATGATCGGTTATCGCTGGCCATGGCCCGCTCGCCTTGTAAGATATGGACTTCCACTGAGGTTTGGCCATCGGCGGCGGTTGAAAACACCTGGCTTTTGGATGTGGGAATGGTGGTGTTTCGCTCGATGAGCTTGGTAAACACACCGCCCAACGTTTCAATTCCAAATGATAGGGGGGTCACATCCAGCAAGACGACGTCTTTGACATCCCCTGACAACACCGCCCCTTGGATGGCGGCCCCAATGGCCACTACTTCATCAGGGTTCACCCCTTTGTGGGGGTCTTTGCCAAAAAATGCTTTGACCGCTTCTTGAATGGCAGGGATTCGGGTGGTCCCCCCGACCAAGATCACCTCATCAATTTCCGACACCGAAAACCCCGAATCAGACAATGCCGCTTTCACCGGTGCCATTGACCGTTGCACAATCGGGTCGATCATCTGCTCAAATTTGGAGCGGGTGAGGGTTAAGAGCAAATGCTTGGGTCCGGCTGCGTCGGCGGTGATAAACGGTAAGTTAATCTCAGTGGACATGGTCGATGACAACTCAATTTTTGCTTTTTCAGCGGCTTCTTTGAGTCGCTGCAGGGCCATCTGGTCGTTGCTTAAGTCAATTCCTTGGTCTTTTTTGAATTCTGATACCAGCCACTGAATGATGAGTTCATCAATGTCATCGCCCCCTAATTCGGTATCCCCATTGGTGCTTTTGACTTCAAATAATCCGTCTCCAATTTCTAGAATCGAAATATCAAAGGTGCCACCACCAAAATCATACACCGCAATTTTTTGGTCCGATTTTTTGTCCAAGCCATACGCCAATGCCGCCGCAGTGGGCTCATTGATGATGCGTAACACTTCCAAACCGGCAATTTCGCCCGCATCTTTGGTGGCTTTTCGTTGGTCATCATTAAAATAAGCCGGAACGGTGATGACCGCCTGGGTCACCGGATGCCCCAAATACGCTTCGGCATCTCGTTTGATTTTTTGTAATACAATGGCGGAAATTTCAGGGGGGGCAAAGGTCTGGTCTTTACCTTGAATCACAATGCCCCCATCGGGGCCCTGTTTAATGTCATAGGACAAGGCTTTTTTGATTTCGGATAGCCGACGACCAATCAATGATTTAACCGAATAAAACGTCAATTTTGGGTTGGTAATCCCTTGACGCTTGGCGGGTTGTCCCACCAATCGTTCCCCATCTTTGGTAAATGCCACCACGGATGGGGTGGTACGGTTACCTTCTGCATTGCTAATAACCGAGGGTTCGCCCCCCTCGATGACGGCCACACAAGAATTGGTGGTACCCAAATCAATTCCAATAATTTTTGATGACATGACAAACTCCTTTGTTGTTTAACTGGCTTATTCTACTGACCAACCCGACCCAATACAACCCATCCTGACATTAACTGGACACCACCACCATGGCAGGACGAATGACTTTGCCATGCATGGTATACCCTTCTTGGAATACTTGGATTACTTCATTGGGTGCCACCCCTTCCCGTGATTCGGTAGACACCGCCATGTGGCGGTTGGTATCCAGTTGGCATCCGAGTGATTCAAATGAGGAGACGCCCGCTTTTTCGAGACTGTCAGCCAATTGTTTTCGAATCATCTGAATGCCATTGGTGACCCCGTCATCGGCCCCTTCGGCGACACTGCCCAAGGCCCGATCAAAATTGTCCATCAGGGGCAACAATGAGACCACAAACTGCTCGATGGCATACCGCTTGGCAAGGTCAAACTCGGCGTCTTTTCGACGCTTGTAATTGTCTAGCTCGGCCCAGGCACGCAGTGCTTTGTCTTTTTCCTGGGCCAATTGCT
>RGUG01000020.1 GCA_010027915.1 bacterium
GACCGTGACTGACTTGTGGGATGTGACCCAACGGCCCGTGACCCAGTTGGGTCCGGGTGCATTGGGCTGGATGGCCGGTACATGGGAAGTGGGGGATGTGTTGATCCGATGAGTGTCCAACCATGGCCATGATCACGGCGTTTACCCATTCGCTTGAGCGGACCCAGTGCTTATTGGCTCATGGTGTTCGACGGGTTATCATGGACCACCCTTCAGTGGGGTATCGTACGTTTGCAGATACCGCACTGCCCATCGATGGATGGTATGCCCAGTGCGTGGCCCTCGATTCCCATGTGGAATGGGTGGCCGCCATTGATGTGTTGCTTCATTCTCGTAACGAGGCCGCCATTTCGGCGGCCATTTCGGCGGCGATTCGGGCGGGGGTTAGCGGGTTTCGTATTCAAGATGTGGCCTTGATTGACTGGATACGATCCGAAACGGATGCCCCCATTATGTTGGCCCCAGACGTGGGCCATCATTCAGCGGCTGCCATTCAGTATTGGATGGCCCATGTGGATGCCCAATCCGTTTCGAATGATGTGCCCGGATCGGTGCTTCACACCCTGACTGATCGTCACCGGTTGGAAGTCATGGTGCAAGGCCCCATCCTTTTGCAATGGTCCCAGCGTCACTATTTGAATGGGTTTGACCAACCCGATGTGTGGGGGTATGACACCGAATACCCCGGGCGGCGGCTGCGGTTTTGGCGGTCTGAGCATGGCACGGCCATGTTGGCCTATTTTCACCGGTGTTTGGCCAAAGATCGGGAGGCCTTAGAGGCCCTTGGGGTGGGGTATTGGTTGGTGGATACACGGGGCCAGACGGACCGGTATCTAACGTTGGCATTGGACCTTTATCAGACGTGTCCGTCGCCCGACCGGGTCAAGGCGGCATTGGTTGAGCTTGAGACTGAGTCGGGGTGTCCCCAGCGGCCGGGTTTTTTTCGGGGCAATGGCACCGATCAAGACCGAGAATCCCCCCATGCAGGGACCATGTTAGGGGTGATCAAAGAATACCGAGCGGGGTCTCATGTGGTAATGCAAGCCCGTGCCAATGGTCATACCCATGACCCTGTGATGGCCCTTACGCCCACCCAACAAGTGAAACCCCTGTCGTTGGTGGGTGCCGTTACACTCACCGGTGAGCCGGTCACCTCATTTGGGTGTGGGGATTGGCTGGTGTTGCCTTGGCAAAAAGGGGTGGTGACCAAAAGCATGGTCTTACCGCTGGAAATTGACACCACGACCGCTTGTCAGGCATAATTGACCCCTGTTTTTGTCTGTTTATTGAGGGATTAATTAACCCTAATCCCTCAATTCCCCTCATTACCCTAGAATGGAGTTGCATGAGCATGAAGAAAAAAGTGACCGTTGTCGGTGCTGGGTTTGTTGGGGCGACTGCCGCACAGCGCATTGTAGAAAAAGAATTGGCTGATGTGGTATTGGTCGATATTGTGGATGGATTGGCCAAAGGCAAGGCACTCGACATGATGCAATCGGCTGCGGTCGAAGGTTTTGAGACCCATATTGTGGGGACCACCGACTATGATGAGACGGCAGGATCGGATGTGGTGGTGATTACGGCGGGTATTGCCCGAAAACCGGGTATGTCACGGGATGATTTGTTGCAAACCAATGCGGGGATTGTCGGGTCAGTGGTGACAGAAACGGCCAAGCGGAGCCCCCACGCTGTTTTGGTGGTGGTGTCCAATCCCCTGGATGTCATGACGTTTTTGGCCTGGAAAAAATCGGGGTTTCATCATGCCAAAGTGGTGGGCATGGCGGGGGTTCTGGATTCGGCACGGTATGCCCGTTTTATCGCCGAGGCCATGAACTGTTCGATTAAAGATGTGAGGGCCATGGTACTGGGGGGGCATGGGGATACCATGGTGCCGGTTCCCGATTTTTCAACGGTCAATGGGGTGCCCATTACGCAGTTGTTACCTGCGGATGTGATTGAGTCAATCAATGAGCGTACCCGCCACGGTGGGGCTGAGATTGTGCAATACCTTAAAACAGGGTCGGCTTACTACGCCCCTGCGTCATCGGCCGTGGCCATGGTGTCGTCCATTCTATTGGACAGCAAGCGGTTGTTGCCAGTGTGTGCCCAACCCGACGGTGAATTTGGGATCCATGGTCTATATTGTGGGGTGCCGGCTATTTTGGGCAAAGAGGGGGTCGAGAAAATTGTGCCACTTACCTTGTCACAAGCCGATACAGACGCCCTTCACCGATCGGCCGATGCGGTGAAGTCGTTAACCGATGCGCTGTTGGTTTCTTAAAGAGAAGGAGGTCGCATGATGGGATCATCATCGATTGGTAAAAAGCAAGTGGTGGCGGTTACGGGTCTGTTTTTGATCTTGTTTTTGATTTTTCATTTGTCTGGTAATTTTTTAATTTACCGGGGTCCCGAAGCATTTAATGCGTACGCTGAGTTTTTGGAGCATTTGGGTGCCCTCAAGTGGGCGGCTCGCTTGGGATTGATCGCCTTGTTTTTGGTCCACATTGTTTTCACGGCCATGGTGGTCATCGAAAACCGTCGGGCACGTCCCCGAGGGTATGCGGTGGTCAAGTCGGTGGGCAAGCGATCCTTGGCTACCCGCCTGATGCCGTATACAGGTACCCTTATTTTGGTGTATTTATTGGTTCATATTTCGGATTATACTTTGGCCACCCATAGTGGCCCGCCGGCCATGGTCAATGGGCAAGACATGGGATTGTATGGGGTGGTTTACAATTCGTTTCAGACCCCCGTTCGGGTGGCGTTTTATGTGTTGGCGATGATGGCCATTGGGCTTCACTTGGTTCATGCGATTCAAAGTGTGGTCCAAACCTTTGGGTTTCATCATCCGGTCTATTCGGTGTGGGTCAAACGAGTGGGGTGGGCGGTGGGCATTGCCATTGCCTTAGGCTTTGCCTCGATTCCGTTTTATATGCATGCCATGCATTGGGGGTGTATGACAGTCCCAGTAGGAGGGGTATCATGAGTATATTGGATTCAGGCGTTCCATCCGGCCCAATCAGTGAAAAATGGACCAAGCATCGGTTTGATATGAAGCTGGTTAATCCGGCCAATCGTCGCAAGCACACGGTCATTGTGGTGGGAACCGGTTTGGCGGGTGCGTCGGCGGCGGCCAGTTTGGGTGAGATGGGGTATCGGGTCTTGGCCTTTTGTTTCCAAGACTCAGGTCGCCGTGCCCATAGCATTGCCGCCCAAGGTGGTATTAATGCGGCCAAAAATTACGCCAACGATGGTGACAGTGTGTATCGGTTGTTTTATGACACCGTCAAAGGGGGGGACTACCGTGCCCGCGAGGCCAATGTACACCGGTTGAGTGAGGTCAGTGTCAACATTATTGACCAGTGTGTGGCCCAGGGGGTTCCCTTTGCCCGTGAGTATGGTGGCTTGCTTGACAACCGATCGTTTGGTGGGGCCCAGGTGGCCCGCACGTTTTATGCCAAGGGCCAAACCGGTCAACAATTGTTGTTGGGTGCGTACAGTGCCATGATGAAAGAAGTGGCCAAGGGAAATGTGACCCTCTTTACCCGGCGTGAAATGATGGAGTTGGTGGTGATTGATGGGAAGGCCCGTGGGATTGTGGTGCGTCATTTAACAACCGGTGCGATCGAATCGTTTTCGGCCGATGCGGTGGTATTGGCGACGGGTGGGTATGGCAATGTGTTTTATCTGTCTACCAACGCCAAAGGATGCAATGTCACGGCGACCTGGCGTGCCCATCGCAAGGGGGCTTTTTTTGCTAATCCTTGTTACACCCAAATCCATCCCACTTGTATTCCGGTTCATGGGGATTACCAGTCAAAGTTGACCTTGATGAGTGAGAGTTTGCGCAATGACGGGCGCGTATGGGTACCCAAAGCCAAGGGGGATACCCGCTCACCGATGGCCATTCCAGAGTCGGATCGTGACTATTACCTTGAGACCAAATACGCCAGTTTTGGTAATTTGGTGCCCCGTGACATTGCGTCTCGCAATGCCAAGTTGGTGTGTGACGAGGGGCGGGGTGTTCATGGTGAATTGGCGGTGTATCTTGACTTTGCCGATGCCATCAATCGATTAGGAAAAGCCACCATTGAATCCCGTTATGGTAATTTGTTTGACATGTATGAGCGCATTACGGGTGAAGACCCGTACTCGACGCCCATGAAGATATACCCGGCCATTCATTACACCATGGGAGGGTTGTGGGTGGATTATAACTTGCAAAGCACCATTCCTGGTTTGCATGTTATTGGGGAAGCCAATTTTTCTGATCATGGGGCCAACCGGTTGGGGGCCAGTGCCTTGATGCAAGGCTTGGCAGATGGGTATTTTATTTTGCCTTATACCTTGGGCCATTATTTGGCCACGGCCAAATTAGATCCGGTGACCAATCGGCACCCTGAGTTTGAACGAAGTGAAACCAACGTGAAAGACGGCATTCAACGCTTGTTGGCCATTCAGGGCAAGCGCACGGTTGACTCGTTTCATCGGGAGCTGGGCTTGTTGGTGTGGGATAAATGTGGGATGTCACGCAATGGGTCCGGATTGCGAGAGGCCTTGGATAAAATACCGGCCATTCGAGAAGAATTTTGGTCCAATGTGATGGTAACCGGGTCAGGGGAAGGGTTGAATCAAACCCTTGAGAAGGCGGGCCGGGTAGCGGATTTCTTGGAATTTGGTGAACTGATGGTTAAGGATGCATTGGAGCGGGAAGAATCGTGCGGTGGGCATTTCCGTGAAGAAAGTCAAACTGAGGAAGGTGAGGCCCTTCGCAATGATGCCGAGTATTGCCATGTGTCAGCCTGGCAATATACGGGCGATTTGGCCAAGCCGATTTTGCATCAAGAGCCGTTAACGTTTCATGACGTGCCCCTTTCCCAAAGGAGTTACAAATAATGAGCACTACCGCCCGTACGATTTCTCTTACCATTAAAGTATGGCGTCAAAAGCATGCGGATGATGCGGGTCATTTTGAGTCGTATGACATTCCCCGGGTTGACGTGAACGCGTCGTTTTTGGAAATGCTGGATGTCTTGAACGAAGACTTGACCTTAAAAGGCAAGGACCCAATTGCTTTTGACCATGATTGCAGGGAAGGTATTTGTGGGATGTGTGGGGCTGTGGTGAATGGGCAGCCCCATGGGCCCCAACGCAAAACCACCATGTGCCAATTGCACATGCGTCAGTTTTCGGATGGGGATGTCATTACCATCGAGCCGTATCGTGCCCGTGCACTGCCGGTGGTGAAAGATTTGGTGGTGGATCGAGGTGCGTTTGACCGGGTGATTCAAGCGGGTGGGTATGTATCGGTGAAAACGGGCCAGGCCCCGGATGCCAATGCGATTTTAATTCCCAAGCGGGCGGCGGATTTGGCCATGGATGCGGCCCAATGTATTGGGTGTGCGGCGTGTGTGGCAGCTTGTCCCAATGCCTCGGCGATGTTGTTTGTATCGGCCAAAGTTTCTCACTTGTCTCTCTTGCCCCAAGGCCAGCCTGAGCGGACGGATCGGGTGAAAACCATGGTGGCCCAAATGGACAAAGAGGGATTTGGTAATTGTTCCAACGAATACCAATGTGAGGCCGCTTGTCCCAAAGGGATTTCGGTGGCCAATATTGCCCGCATGAACCGAGATTATATGTCTTCGACAGTGTGTGCATCGTAGTTCGGATGAAAACGTGGGCGTGGGTAATTGAAAGGGTTGTGACATGAAACGGGTGTTGGTGTGTGGGGCGGGTGGGTTTATTGGCAATCATATGGTGTCCTATCTCAAGCAGCGCGGTTATTGGGTTCGTGGGGTTGATTTGGTTCTACCTTCCTATTCTGATACCGATGCAGATGAGTTCTTGATTCTGGATTTGCGTGTCCATGACGCCATGATCCAGGCACTGTCCCTTTCAGATGGTTTTTTTGACCAGGTCTATCAATTTGCGGCGGACATGGGGGGGGCCGGTTTTTTGTTTACTGGTGACCATGATGCGGATGTGATGCATAATTCCTCTCAAATTAATTTGCATCTATTGGATTGTTTATCCCACTCGCCCGATCCGCTCAGGACCCGTGTTTTTTATTCCAGTTCGGCTTGTATGTATCCTGAATACAATCAACTAGACCCTGGTAACCCGATTTGTTCAGAAGAAAGTGCGTATCCAGCCCAGCCGGACTCGGAGTATGGATGGGAAAAGTTATTTAGTGAACGCTTGTATATGGCGTATCATCGTAACAAAGGTATTCCGGTTCGTTTGGCCCGTTATCACAATATTTTTGGCCCATTGGGAACATGGGACGGTGGAAGAGAAAAAGCCCCAGCGGCCATTTGTCGGAAGGTGGCCATGTTGCCGGCGTCCGGCGGTGAAATTGAGGTGTGGGGTGATGGGAACCAAACCCGGTCCTTTCTTTTTGTTGATGAGTGTGTGGATGCCACTTATCGATTGATGAACAGTGGGTTTATGGGTCCAGTGAATATTGGCTCCGAAGAAATGGTGACCATTAATCAGTTGGTGGCCTATGTGGCGTCGGCGGCACAAAAAGACGTCACCATTCGGTATCGTTTGGATGCCCCTCAGGGGGTTCGGGGTCGTAATTCAGACAATCGTTTGATTCGTTCGGCACTCAATTGGGATTATCAGTTGCCCTTGCAAGAGGGTATTGCCCGTACTTACGCTTGGGTCTCTCAACAAGTGGCAGCGCGGTTGTGAAAGTTGCGACGATTGCGTGCCTATGGGTATGGTCGGCCGGTGTGTTAATGGCCAATTCCTTGGGGTCGTCTTTTTATTACCCCTTGGCCATTAAAGGTGAAAATGAAATGGGGTTTCAATGGGGAATTGACCTATCGGCAGAGTTGCTGTCCCCGTTTAAGGTAGGGGGTGGGGTGTCGATTTTTCATGTTGAAAAAATGCGTAATCCTTCGACCCATGTCGGCTACATGGCGGTTATTCAATACCCGTATGACATGGGTATTCCGTTGCGTTCCGAATGGTCGTTGGGTGTGGCGGGTAACGGGTATAGTGGCACGGGGATTCAAGCAGGGGTTGCCCTTCATTACCCATGGCATTCCTTGTTGTTATCTGGGTTGTTGACGGTCAATACGAATCAAGATGTGATGGTGGGTCTCAGGCTGGGATGGGCCAAGTCATCGGTGTCTGATTTGTTGGCCGATTTATTAAGCCCGCCTGAACCGAGGGTTATCGAGAAACCAGTACGGCCATTGCCCCCGTCTCGTCCCTTGGTAATGCCGGATCCCTTGGCGGATCAGTCTGCCCCTGTCACCTTGCCAGCGTCTGTTCGCCCTTCTGGTGATATGGGGCTCCCGTCTGATATGGCCACCCATTGGGCCAAAGATGCCGTGAAATGGGCCCTTGATCGCCGCTTCTTTCGGAGCGGGGGTATGTTTTTTCCATCGGCGGTGTTAACGGGCGATACGGCGATGCTGGCACTCACCCAAGTGAGTGTCTTATTAGAACAGCCCTTGTCGTTGTTGCCGGCTTGGTCAAAAAAATCGGGTGTGTCCAAAAAAGAATGGGTGACGGCCTTGCTAGGGTTGGTCAATGGGTTTCGTGCGATTCCGAATCCCCAATCACCCACTGCGGTTCAAGCCATGGCGGTTCGTCTGCGGTTGCCTCCCAACTGGTTGCAAGTACTTCCTGGTGATAAACCCTTAACCCGTGCTGAATCGGCCATTGTGTTGGAGCGAATCTTAAAGGAAGCAGGCTTAGAGTGAGACAATTGCGACGGGTGACAACGGTTCAATCCCCCTTGGATGAGGTGTTTTGTTTTTTTTCAAATGCTGAAAATCTGGCCGTGTTAACCCCCTCTTTTTTGGGGTTTCGCATTTTAACCCCTTTACCCATTCAAATGGAAAAAGGTGCCCTCATTGACTATGAATTGCGTATTTTGGGGATTCCCACCCGTTGGACTACCTTGATCTCAACGTATGAGGCACCCCATCGTTTTGTGGATCAACAATTGAAAGGGCCCTATTCGTTTTGGCATCATACCCATGAGTTTGAGGCGATTGAGGGGGGCACCCGAATGACGGATACGGTTCGGTATGTCATGCCTTTTGGCTGGCTAGGGGCCATGGTACACCCACTGGTTGGGTGGATGTTGTCGTCTATTTTTTCGTATCGTGAGGCCAAGATGAAAGCCCAATTTGGATCATGAGACGATGGTTCTTGGGGTTACTGGGGCGGCATATACTGTGGGCTTGTGTGTTGGGTTGGATGCTACAGGGTGGTGGGGTGTATGCCAAATCTGATTCGGTATCGATTACGGCAGATTCGTTTCAATACGACATGAAAAAACGGGTGGTACGTGCCGTGGGACGGTTGACATTGACCCAATCGGATGTGACGGTAACCTCCTCAGAAGGGTGGTACGATCATGCCATGAGTAAAGTTGAAATGACGGGCATGGTGAGCATCAAAAAAGGCGATTTTACTTTGAAATGTCAGCGTGCGATTGCCTATCCCAAAGAGAATCGGATTGAATTAGAGGGTGCCATTGGCATGACGTATCAAGACATTCGTGCAGAGGCCCAGCGAGGCGTTTATTACCGTACCACGCATCGGATCTCATTGTCGGGAATGCCCAAAGTATGGCAAAATCAAGATTTATTAAGCGGTTCTGATATTTCGATTGACATTGCCAATAAGGTGGTGATCTCTTCGGGGGGTGCGTTTGCCACTTTTTCTTCCGAAAAATTAGAGGGGGTCCGATAGGGTGCCCGCCTCATCATTAACAACCAGTTAAAAAAGGACAAGAAAGTAGCCTATGAATCCCGAAACCGTTACCGAGCAAACCCAGCGTTCTTATCTCAATGATGATACCTACGATTTAATTGTGGTGGGGGCTGGTCCTGGTGGTATGTCGGCTGCATTATGTGCCAGTCGTGCCAAGCTGAAAACCTTGTTGATTGAACGGGCCGTGCCTGGTGGACAAGCATCCACAGCGTATACGGTGGATAATTTGTTGGGGTTTCCGGGTGGGGTTTTTGGTGATGATTTGGCCAAGCAAATGAATGCCCATGTGGAATCCCATGGGATTCACACCACGTTTGAGACCGTTGAAGACATTCAAAGTTTGGCCCCGTTCGAACAGTTGGTTCGTACCAATACGGGTCATATGTACCGCTGTAAAGCGGTGATTGTGGCGGTGGGCTTAGAGCCAAAAAAATTGAATCAGCCATTTGAGACCGCTTTTTTAGGGCGTGGCGTTTCTTATTATGCCCAAGGGGATGCGTCCTATTATCAGGGTAAAGATGTGGCGGTCATTGGGGGGGGGAATTGTGCGTGTTATGCGGCCGAGTATTTGTCTCAGTATGTGAATCATTTGTATTTGATTCACCAAGCCAACGACATCAAAGCGGTTCGATCCTTAAAAGAGCGGGTATTGTCCAATCCCACCATTGAAATTGTGTGGGAATCGGCTTTGGTGGATGTCTTTGGTATTGATAAGGTGGATAAAATCAAAGTGCAGCATTTGGTGACCCAGCAACATACTTGGATTGATGTGAAAGGGGTGTTTGTGTATGTCGGGCGCATTCCCCCCAAAGAAATTCTGACCTTATCGATGGCGGTGGATGACCGAGGGTTTATTCAAACCGACGAGGGAATGAGAACCAGTTTACCTGGTATTTACGCAGTGGGCGACATACGGGTGAAGCAGATACGACAAATTGCCACGGCCATTAGTGACGGCATGATTGCGGCGGTGTCGGTCGAACGGGATTTGCAGCGATGAGCCGGAAACCCACGGTGGCCGTGATACAGTTTCCCGGTAGCAATTGCGAATACGAAACGGCCCGGATGGTGTCCTATATGGGGTGTGTCCCCATCATTTTACGATGGAATGACCCGCTGGGTGTTTCGTCATGTGATGGGGTCATCTTGCCGGGCGGATTCAGTTTTCAAGACCGGGTTCGATCGGGTGTGATGGCGTCGCATTTGCCGATTATGGCGTCGGTGTCTCAGGCCATCAAACAAGGAAAGCCAGCGATAGGCATCTGCAATGGGTGTCAAATACTGGCCGAAAGTGGCTTGTTGACCGATACCAATGATGACCAGGTACAGGTTGGACTGGCTAAAAACCGTGGCCCCGCTGGTGAAGGGATCGGATTTGTGTGCGATTGGGTATATGTCAAACCCATCAACCCTGCCTTGAGTCCCTTAACCCGTTATTTTGATGCGGCGGATGTCTTGCCGATTGTCACCAGCCATGCGGAGGGTCGATTTGAATGGGGTGACGGCATTCAATCCCAGGTGTCGTCTCACGCTCATTTTGTGTATTGTGACGCCAATGGGGTGGTAGGCCCCTTTCCGGTCACCCCCAATGGGGGAAAGGTAGCGGGTGTTTTATCTTACCAGGGTCGGGTTTTGGGTATCATGCCGCACCCTGAGCGTGCGATGCTAGGGTGGCAGTTTCCATGGGCCCTCAAACATCGGTTTTCGAGTAGTCCCTGGGAAAAACTAATGGTGGCGTTTAAGGAATTGTTATGAAGTGGGTGGTATATATTGGCCTCAAGCAGTCGGACTTACATGCCTTATCGGCATTCGAGGTGTTGTCGGCTCAGTGTCCGAATGAGCTGCACTCATTGCGTCGCTTTCGTACCTTGACGTTTGAGGCTCAGGCGTCACGTGCACAATGCGAAGCGGCAGTCGGATCGTGTTTTGAATGGGTCAATCCCAACCGGTCGGTGTTTTCGTTGCAGGACGGCCCATGGGTCACTCAGCCCGGCCGTTATGTGGCGGTGCAGGTGGCACCTAAAACCCCCTCGGTGTTGTCCCCTCCCGTTCGGTTTAAGCAGTTATTGCCCGATGTTGGCCCAGTTGTTGAATCCGTGACATGGGTTTTTCAGGTGGCCGATCATGTTGAGGATGAACAGGTGATGTCCCAGATGGTACTTTCCACCCGCCGGGGTACCGGGTTGGTTTGCAATCCGGTGTTTGAAACGGCTACCTTGATTGGGCTGACATGAAACTGAGTGTGGTCATTGTCAATTACAATGGCGCCCATTTTTTAACCCAATGTTTGGATTCAGTGTTTTCGTCTCGCACCACGTTTCCGTTTGAGGTGATGGTGGTGGACAATCAGTCGACGGATGGCTCTCGGGCACTATTGGATGCCTACGCTCATTCGTTTGTCCGGGTGTATTTGGATCAAAACAAGGGGTTTTCTGCGGGGAATAATGCGGGGGTCCGTCATGCGACGGGTGAGATGTTGATGTTATTGAATAACGACACGGTGGTGTCCCCTACCACCTTTCAATTGATGATGGATTATATGATGGCCCATCCTGAGACAGGGGCCTTGGCCCCCAAGTTGTTAAATGGGGATGGCAGTTTGCAAACCCCTGGTAGTTTGTTGATGCGATGGGCTTATTGGGGATCAAAACCGCGCAAGGTGTCCTTTATTGCGGGGGCAGCCGTGATGATGACGACCTCGTTGTACAAGGAACTGGGTGGATTGGACGAGCATTATTTTTTTTATAACGAAGATTTGGATTTGTGTAAGTCCATTCTTAAGTTGGGCCGTCCGATTGTGTATTATCCTGCGGCGTCGTTGGTTCATTTTGGTGGGTTGTCGACCCGTAGTCGACGGCGGGGGTCTATTTTGGAAGGGTATCGTGGGGGGTTGTATTTTTGTAAAAAACATTATGGGGGATGGTTTTACATTTATAAATGGCTCTTGTTGGTTGATGTGGTGCCCCGTTGGGCATGGCATGTGTTGGTGGGCTTGGGGTCGGCCTCATACAAAGAAATGGCCCGTGGTTATGCCGATGTAATCGGGTTGGT
>RGUG01000191.1 GCA_010027915.1 bacterium
GGGGCGGTGGTGGCATTATTGACAGTATTTACCCTGTTGGTCTCGTATGCGTACACCCAGAACTTGGTCATTGATTGTGGGTGCTTTGGGGCCCCGCGGCCGGTGAATGGCCAAAAAATACTCGAAAATCTGGCCATGATGATGGCCGCCTATGCGTGGTGGAAACACTGGGTGCCCTCAGTTTCTTTGTACCGTTTGGTTCGTCGGAAGGGGAGATGAGCAGCGCAAAGACGTCGGTATATGGCATTGTGGGATCACCCGTGACCCACTCTTGGTCGCCCGTGTTGCATACGGCAGGCTACCAGCACCTTGGATTGGATGCGGTTTATGTGCCATTTCCCGTTAACGAGGCGGCATTATCGGTTGCCATGAAGGGCTTGCCCGCGCTGGGCGTAAAAGGGATTAACGTGACCGTTCCTTACAAAATGGCGGTATTACCCTTTGTAACCGAATTAACCCCCCAAGCCCGTGACATGGGGGCCGTCAATACCATTCGTTTTTTATCCGATGGGCACGCCATTGGGACCAATACAGATGGGGATGGGTTTTGGCATGACGTGGCCGAACGAGGACTGGGGTTGCCTTCCCGTTTGGGCATTTTGGGAAGTGGGGGGGCAGCCCGTGCGGTGGCCCTCGGATTTGCCCAGCGGGGTGGTCAACACCTGGTGGTACTCAATCGCACCCTTGCCAATGCCCAACGCCTTTGCACCGAGATTCAGGCAGGCTATTCCCTCTCGTGTGAGATGGGAGATGGGTCAGATGGGGGCCCTTTTTCACGGTGCGATATGGTGGTAAATACCACGTCGGCCACCCTTGCAGATGGCACGACCCCCCCCATGCCGATGTCCTGGGTCTCTCATGGTCAGGTGGTAGCAGACCTGATGTATGGGCGGCCCAGCCCCTGGTTGGATGCGGCCAAATCAAAGGGGGCGACCACGTTTGATGGGTGGGGCATGTTGATTCATCAGGGGGTGTTGGCGTTTGCGTTTATGACGGGTCATCCCGTTCCCGTCTCTGTATTCAGGGCGGCGGTGTCTCATGTGGAGGGGTTGTCTTTTTAAGGGAGTCTCGTTACACTCCCGCTACTTTCTATTTTTTAAGGAGTCATTATGCCCAAGTCATATTCCCTGACGTTGGCCCATCCATGGCATGGGATTCATGCTGGTGATGAGGCCCCTCAGGTGGTCAATGTATTTGTAGAAATGGTACCCACGGATACCGTCAAATACGAAATCGATAAATACAGTGGCCATTTAATGGTGGATCGCCCCCAAAAGTTTTCGAATCATTGCCCCAGTTTGTATGGTTTTATTCCCCAAACCATTTGTCAGGACCAGGTGGCAGCCTTCACCATGCAAAAAACAGGCGAAAAAAACATCAAAGGTGATGATGACCCACTGGATATTTGTGTGTTGGCGGAGCGTCCCATTAACCATGGGTCCATTATTTTGCGCGCCAAGCCCATTGGGGGATTTCGCTTGTTTGATGGGGGAGAAGCCGATGACAAGATCATTGCGGTCTTGGTCAATGATGCGGCGTATAGCGGGTATACAGAATTATCACAAGTGCCGCCGGCTATTGTGGATCGCTTGCGGCATTATTTTTTAACGTACAAGCAAAGCCCCGATTCATCCAAACCCAACTGTTACATTTCCAACGTATATGGACGGGAAGAAAGTTATGAGGTCATTCGGCGGTCGATGGCAGATTATGAGGCATTTCAACATACCCTATCGCAACGGGTGACCACTGTAGAGGGAGTATCATCATGAGGATTCGATTGGGTAGTATTACCACCCAGATTTTTTTGGGAATGGTGTTGGGTATTGTGGTTGGTAGTGTGCACTCGCTTCATCCCATTGCTTTAAAATCTCAAATTTTAAGTGATATTTTTTTGCGACTCATCAAAATGGTGGTGGCCCCCTTGGTGTTTTCGACCTTGGTGGTAGGCATTGCCAAGTTGGGTGATATTAAGTCGTTGGGTCGGATTGGCATTAAAACATTTTTGTATTTTCAGGTGGCCACGGTGATTGCCCTGTTAAGTGGGATGACACTGGTCAATTTGATGGAGCCGGGTCATCGCATGCACGTCACGCTACCCCAAGATGGGGTGGTGTCAGGTATTACAGGTAAAGAACACCGAAGTGCCAAAGATTTTATTACCCATATTGTGCCGACCAGTTTAATGCAGGCCATGGCCGAAAATGAAATTTTGCAAATTGTGGTGTTTTCTTTGTTTTTTGGGGCGGCCATCCCCTCTTTGGGAAAAACGGGGGAGCCCATTGTCAAAGGCTTGGATGCGGTGGCCCATATCATGTTCAAGGTAACAGGGGCGGTGATGTATGCGGCCCCCTTTGGGGTGTTTGGGGCATTGGCTGCGGTGGTGGCCAAGCAAGGCCCCGATATTTTGGTGGGGTATCTATACTTGATTGGGTGCTTTTTGGGTGGTTTGTTGTTTTTTGTTTTTGTGATGTTAGGTTCGGTGTGTTGGGTGTTTAAAATTCCGTTGTTGAAGTTGTTGGTTCATTTAAAAGATCCGTTGCTATTGGCGTTTAGCACCGCCAGTTCTGAAGTGGCACTACCCAAAGTGATTGAAAAAATGGAAGCGTTTGGGTGTAGCAACCGCATTACCAGTTTTGTATTACCGCTTGGGTATTCGTTTAACTTAGACGGGTCGATTATGTACATGACCTTTGCCACCATGTTTATTGCCCAAGCCTATGGGATTGACTTTACGATCACCCAAGAAATATCCATGTTGCTGATGATGATGGTAACCTCCAAAGGAATGGCCGGTGTGCCACGGGCATCTTTGATTGTGATTGCAGGGGCATTGCATACCTTTGGTATTCCGGTAGAAGGCTTGTTGTTGGTATTGGGCGTGGATCAGATACTCGACATGGGTCGTTCGGCCACCAATGTGGTGGGCAATGCAGTGGCAACGGCATTGGTATCTCGTTGGGAAGGCGAGTTGGATGATGCCAAAATGGCCACCATCTGATGTAAAACCGCTGGGGGACTGAGCCAAAAA
>RGUG01000192.1 GCA_010027915.1 bacterium
ATTTTGTTTTTAACGGCTTTGGCTAGTCTATGAAGACCATCGATGACAGTTAATTTACCATTGTTGCTCTTTGTGATTACAATAGGAACTGATATATCAGCATTTTTTAGTCTGGTTGTATTTGATTTATCATATGCCAATACCCATGCTAATTTACTTACTGCACATTGTTTTGTTGGCTTCGTCTCCGCTATAGCTAAAACTTTATCAAAATCATATTCTACACCATCGTGTGTGATTGATCCGCCTTCTTTATATGATCCCTCTGCCACACCTTGCTGCCGTTTAACATCTCCTGCAACTTCCGACACTCCTTCCTTGATCAGATTAGCTCCGTATTCTAATCCTAATTTTTGAGCAATATGTTGCCAGGCTCCGTGGCTTGCATCATGGTCTACGGACAAACTTCCCGGTGACGATGGGGTGCCGTACTTTCTAACAATGGCATCATATACTGCTTTGATAATGGCAGTAACTGCACCCTTATGGGTACCACTGGAACTATTACTTAATGGAATAGATCCGATATTAATCCCTATACTCCCTTCGTGTATACCTGCCCCAATAGGGGAACCCACTCCTGATCCCACTTATCCAATCCATCTTTCGCCAGTATCGTACACACAGCCTCCTTTAGCTGCTCACTGTTCCTTAATGCCTCACCCCATCGGGGACGGTAATACTGGGCCACCTCTCTTAGCGTGGGATCAGCGGCTACGGGGGCGGGCGAACCAGGATCCGCTACGTCTGGACCCGTCGAAAGGGATGGCTGCCATGATGGGACGTCGTCCTTTTGGGCCCAATCCGGTACGGATAGAACGGATTGCCCATCCAGCAGCCGTCCCCTCACCGCCGGATCAGCCGGGGTGGCCGCCAAGCTGGGGTGCGTCTTCAGCCATTGGGCCTGAGTTTCAGCCGACAATCCATCCAACCCCTTGATGACCCACTGCCCTTCCAAGTCCACCATCGAAGCCCATGCGGGGCCTGGTTGGTAACGACCATTGTGGATCAATAAGCGGGTCAGTTTACCCCCCAATTCAGACACCCATTGAAAGGTCGGGTTTTGTTTCAAGTCGGGAATCTCTCGTTCGACCAGTCGAATAAAGCGGCCCAATCGCAACACCATGGCGGGACTCGCCTCTTGGCTCAATTGATTACAAATGTTGTCTTTGAACTGATCCGACTGCCCCAAGGTTTGAATCACCTGGGTGGCCAGTGTGGGAGTGGCCTCTAAACTATCCAGGCGACCGTGCATGATCTCTTTGGTGCACAGTATCGCCGCCAATTGATATGACTCACCCGCCTCACTCATCTTAACCGCTTGTAACATGCGCAAGGTCACTTCCAATCGCTCGGGTGTGGTCATCGCATTGGCGACGACTTGATCCGGGTCTTTTCCTTTACTTGCCTTCACGACACTTGCCTTCACTAAGGGATGGCTCATGACCTTCCTTAATTCGGTTTGGACCGTCATCAAACTGCGATCAAATTCAAGCCCCACATTTTCTTGTTCCTTGATGGCCACAGACAAGGCTTTTTTGAGTGCATCAAACATCGTGCGCTGCCTCGGTGCCGACAAGACGTTCAGGGTTTGTTGCAACTGGCTAATCTGATTCGAGCGCATGGTTAATGGATCAGAGGCCAATGCGGTGATCGACGCCTTGACGGCATCCACCGTCAGTGGCAGGGGTTCATCCAGATGCTCACACAACTCACAGGCGGCTTGAATGACCTTCGGGTTGACCGCCCCAATATCGGCCCATGTTTTGGCTGGGTTCGCATCCGATTTCCTGGCTTGCAAAAGGCTCACCGCCCCTCGTCGTGCCTTGGATAATGCGTCGTTGCCTTGGTCGTACCCCCGCCATGATGCGGGCACATTGGATTCCTCCTCTGTTAGTGGGGCTGCCATGACCGGTACCTCTAGATATGGCACGAGGTCGGGTGGCGTGTGGGATCCATAATGGGTATTGTATTCGGTCTGCCAAAGGGTTGGTAAGTGACAGTCTAAAACAGACGGATTGTTGCATAACGCCACATAGAAGCTTTCCATATCTTGCGCCAAATCGCGATGCAGCAGGGGCTTTAACATGAGGGGATTGATAACGGTTGGGTTTAACATGATAACGGCTTTTATCGTCTCATATAACGTACGACCTTGTGCTGGCAATAAGCCAGTGGTACGGGCCATTAATACAAGGGCCTGTTTTTTATCGACCGCTGGGACACCTGGGTCCGCAAGCAGGGTTTCAACATCCTTTATCACATTGGGGTCCTTCATTATGTTGGCTGCCTCGGGCACCTTCAGTTGGTTCAATTTTGCCAGGGGATCCCCCGCCTTCCACCCTTGGGAGAGCGTCCCTGGCGACACCCGTTGCCATAGGCTTTGATCGACGTCTTTTTTTACTTCAATGAGATTCAATACCAACGTTGAGATGGCACGCAAGTCGGGGGTCTCTTGCATCGCCGCCATGATCATGGGAATGGCCGCATGCAACGGCAACGATTGGGCGCTAGCCGTCCGAGCCGCAACCGGTGTCTCGAGATTCAATGCCATCAGCAAGGTCACCATATCGTCCACATCAGCCGGTGTGACCGTGCTTAACAGGGCACGCACCACCTCACGGCGTTGCATGGGAGGCAATACCAAGGCCCGCTCGATGATCATTTTGCGGGCGTCCGGTGCCAACTGGGCAAAAGGGACCACCTCGGGGGTATGCTGCCGAATCGACAGCATGTGCTGGTCTAGGGCTTGCCAAAAAGAGGCATGGGGTACAAAGGTCACCCCGGTATCCTGCTGCTCTTTGATATCCCGCTTGATACCCTCCCACAATGGTTTGATGGTGTTGCGATTGGGGCCATCGGCCAATATGGTTGTTAACTGGGTCGCCACGCCACTGGCCAAAGCCTCGATCTGCTCTGGCGATAATTGAACTGAGGCATCGGCCATGCGGTGAATGAGTCGATACGCATCGGGTATTCCCCCCACCAGCCCCAATGCCACCACCCGCTCGATGTCGGATTGATGGGGT
>RGUG01000193.1 GCA_010027915.1 bacterium
ATTGACATACAGACTGGCACGGCGTCCATCCAATCGCACCATCACCACACTGGGTCGCCCAGTCGCCAAGGGGATGTTGCTACTCACTGACCCCTGCTGGGCCCCCTGCCGCTGGGTCAATACCCACTGATTGGACGCCCATTCAATACCCCAATACCCCGCCGATGAATCTTGAAGATCGCCCCATGACACGGCCATCCCCGCATTCGTATCCAATGGTGTCAAGACCGTCACCACCGTCATGGCCAGTGTGGATCCTGCCATATAGAGCGTGTTGAGGCCCATGGTTTGATTGAGGCCCCCGAATAGGACCCCCACATTCGAGCTACCAGTTAAAAAGGTCGGTTGGGTCGTGCCCATCCCCGTCAGGTGCCGCCTCATCTCCGATCGGTCCAACCATTTCACATCGGTTGTGCTCATCCCTTGAAACAACCCCTCGGTTCGGCCATCTAACAAAAGGGATAACCCTGATTTAAAGCTGGTTGACAGGCTGTTTAACTGGCTTGCATACAAGGGCAATGAAAACACTTTGCGGTTATCGGTGGGAAACGCGTCCCATGTGTTGGGCATGCCATCATAATCACTGTCCAACGGAATCCCCCAGCGATTGGCCAAATACCCCTCAATGGCATAGGTCATGCTATCGGTTAGGGCATTTGGAAAGATCATCACCTCTGCCATCTCTCCCTTGTAATACCGCATCACACCTCCCACACTTGCCATACCCAATGACACAGTGGGTATCGTTGGTAGTGCATTGATCCCACTCGCTGATTGGGACGACGCCCCTAATTTGGATGCTTCGGATACCGTGAGTACGCCGCCGGCATATTTTAACCCAATCAATCGCATGATACCTGGGGTATAGGCCGGTATCACCGTCGATACCACGCCCGCCCCGCCATGGGTGGCATCCATACCCTGACCATTGCTTGAATATCGAATCCCCCAGCCTGAATTGATATCCCCCATTAACGGGGCCGTGCCCGTGGCATTCCCTCTTCGGTCTACGATATACACCGTGTAGGCACTCCCTCCCAGGGGTAGGGCATCCGCCGTCATCCCATCTAACACCCCATCAAATTCAATCGTGCTAACACCCGATTGCGTCAGCAAACGGGGGCGGCTCGCCACATTCAATTGCCCAAAATGTCGCTTCTTGCCACTCAGGTCTAACCACCGGGATACCCCGCTGGCATCTGAGATCACCCCATTTGGCATGGCCACCATCCATGCCCCCAATTGGGCCATGACGTTCGCCGACACCCCTAGCAACGCAGGGGCAATGGTGTCAACGGCCACCACGCGGGCATCATCCGTTGGGTAGGCATCGATGGCGTTGGGTACCCCATCCCCATCCGTGTCGGTATCCGTCACCCAAGGGGACAAGGAATCAGGATCCACCGCATTGGGCGACCCATCCCCATCTGAATCCATGGCCGTGATTCCCCATTGCACCCGAAGATAGTCTTCAATGTAAAACCGTTCGGAGGGTAGAAGATCCCGCGACCATACCATGACCTCCCCTATATCACCTGTATACCCATTTCCCAATTGAAGCCCGGTGGCATTGGAAAGTGGCGAGGTCATCGAGGCACTGACCAGCATGGGCACCCCATTGATGGCCACCGTCATGCCATTAACCTGACTAAAATGAACCCCTAATGCCCATCGGCTGGTGGTGGCAATGAGGTTGGATGACACCTCCATGGTGGCAGTCCCCAGTGACAACCGAAGGGTGTTGCTGGATGGGAACCCAATGTTGAGCGACACGCCCGATGAGGTGGTAACAGTGAGGAGGGTACCCACCATGGGACTGCGTCGTTGATTTACCACATACAAGCTGACATTACCTGACACCATCGAGGGATTCATGGCCATGGCATCGAGGGCATCCCATCGCAACATACCCGCGGTTCCCGTTACGTATGATGGCCGTCGCAACGCAGTGAGTGCGTCTGCATGGTTGCGGCGACCACTGATATCCAGCCACCGTGTTACCTCGTTACTATTCGTGGTCACGACATACCCCGTTTGGGCATTGCCCCAATATTGCAACGATCCTTTGACCCCATCCGATAATCGGTTGAGGCTCACGGACCATTGGGCCAAATCCACCACCCGTAAGGGATCAAACCGAAACATATCAAATTGATTGTTGATGCCATCCCCGTCTGAATCCAAGATCCCAATACTCGGATCAAGGGGGGCGTCATCCCATCGATTGATCACCCCATCCCCATCGGTATCCACCATGACTTGCCAGCGATTCGCCAGTGCTTGATCCACCATGTATCGATTGTCGGTGCTTAATACCTCATTCCAGGCCATCACCTCATGGATATCCCCCTCATAATAAGTAGAGGGGGTGACCCCATTGGCACCCAACGCCCCTTCCATGCCCCATGGCAACGGTTGGGTGATCATGCCATTGCGGGTAATCAAGGCCCCATTGAGATAAATCATCACGCCTTGGGTGGGCGAAAACTGCAGCATGTGGATCCGACGCACGTCTTCGAACGTGGTGGCATTCATGGTGATGCCACGCCCCCCCATATCCAAGGTAAAGCCAAGCGAATTGGCTCGATACCCCCATTGGAACGGTGGATTGGCCCCATTGGTAAGCCCCAGCCAATGACCTGGTTTTAATCCGCCTGTGTTGATCCCTCGCTTGGTTTCAACCACCACCAGCGTAAAGGGCGTATTGCCCCATACAGAAGGAAAGACCATTTGGTTGCTCACCCCATCAAACTGAACCCCCATGACCCCATCGGTTACTTTCAAGACAGGGCGTCGGGTTTGGATTGCTTGGGTGATATGACGCCCCTTGATGCCCCAATCAATCCACTGACTGACGCGATTGCCCGTGACGACCACCGCCGATTGGGTGGCCACCACCCATAGCTGTAAATTGGCTGTGGGCAATTCATTGCGAATGGTCTCCAGGCTGGGGTCTGTCCATTGGGTTGGGTCAGTTGGATTGGCATCATAGGCATTGGGCACCCCATCTGAATCGGTATC
>RGUG01000194.1 GCA_010027915.1 bacterium
AGTTCCTCCGTCACATCCAAGGCATTGATGGTGGCCATGCTCCCGGTTAGTTGGCCAATCGCCGCATCTGCTTGAACAACCACCCGATCGGCTGCCACCTGCCTTGCCGCTAATTCGCCCGGGATCACCACCCCTTGCAGTTGGGTATCACCTGCCACCTCCAAGGACCGGGTCACCACCATCGCATTGAAGCTTGCCACGCCCATCACCCGTAATTGATCCGTCACATCCAAGGTATTGATGGTGGCCAGCGTAGCGATGAGCTGGGTAAACTGGGCCGTTTCCACTATTGCCGTGGTCACCACCGCCTGCTGCATACTACTCCCCACCTTCACGGTCACATCCGTCATGCGGGCCCCCGATTGGGGCATCTGTAGTGTTTGTAGGATCACCCCATTGGCCGTGGTTTGTGCTAACCCAGTGAGTCGGTTGACTGTTCCCTGATTGATACTGACCATCCGTGCCGATAGGTTGTTGACACTGGCGATGGTGGGCACCCCCATGGAACGGGTCACCACCAGTTGATTGAGTCGCCCGTCAATGGGCACCACCACGTGTTGCATGATGGCATCCTGATCGGTGACCACGATCATCCCACCTGTCACCACCAACTGATTAACGGACGCAATCTGGCTCACCGCCAGTCTGTTTTGCACCGCCAACGCATTCGCAGTGCCGGTTTGCACCATCAAGCGGTTCATGCGGGCATCCCCTGCCACCCCCAAGGACCGGGTCACCACCATCTGGTTAATGGTGCCGGTTATGGGCACTGTGATGTCTGGTATCATCGCCCAGGCCCCCGCATCTATTAGCATATCGCCGGTGATGACCATCTCATTGGCGGTTACCTGTTGGATCATGGCCCGCTGACTGATCAGTTGTTGAATGATGCCATCCTGAATCACCAATTGATTGATGGTACTATACCCCGATACCATCACGCTCTCAGGTACGCTCACCCTTCCAACCGCTGCCCGATCAGCCACCATCCCTTGGATCAGGGTGGCGGTGTCTTCCACCATCAAGGAACGACTGACCGTCATGTCTCGGGCCTCGGTTTTTTTCCACCCTCCCAATTCATCTACCATCACACGGTTGATGGTGGCCGCATTCACCCCCATCAGGGCGATACGATTCCATCCTTTTCCATCAAAATTGCCCACATTCAAACTGGCAATGGAGGCCGTGGGTACCAACATGCGATTAAATACGGCATCGGCATTGAGTCGCAGCCACTCACGAATCTCTATTGATTCCGCCGACAACTCCGTGCCCGTATACTGGCCAATATTGAGTTGGTTAACCGATAACTCCGTAACCCCTTCCAAACGATTGATCGTCGCCGACCCTTCCACGGTCAACAACGCCCCAACCCGCACCGCATTGATGGTGGCCGCCTGCATCACCGATACGGTCGAGACGGTCATGCTTCCTTTACCTGTCAACGCTTCTGACCCGAGTGTGCCGACGGTTGCGTGCGTCGGTACCACCAATTGGTTGAGGCTGGCGGTGGTCTCCACGACCATACGCGACAGGGTGGCCACACCCAACCCATTGATCTGTTGCACCATCAGACCCGGGGCCCTCATCTGCCCGGGAACACCCATGTCAACCGCCGTTAATTGGTTAAATGTGCCCACCCTCACGGCCAATTGGGCCACGGTGGCCGTTGGCACATCCAATGCCGTCACCCCCAATTGATTCATGGTGGCCATGATTGGAACGGTCACGTAAGGGAGCTGGGCCCATTCCATCATCCCCGATTGGGTGACCACCAGCTGATTGACCCTGGGTACTGATAAAAACGCCGTCTCGATGCCCCCCCCTTTGGTGTCGCCTAACACCCTCATACTGTCGGTTACATTTGCCGTGATGACGACCAATCGATTGCCCGACAATCCCCCGCTGGTCAGTGACGATGCACGAAGCATCTCGGCCGACAATAGACGGTTGGTGTTGACCTGTTCGCTTACCTGAATGGTACGGGATCGGAGGGTGGATACCGAGGCACTGCCATTCACATCCAGTAATTCGGTGGGTGGTTTGCCAACCCCCACTTTCACCCCGGGGGCCATGATGGCCTGGCGACGCACGGTTAGTTGGGATGCATCGAACTGATTGGCCGCCATGTCACCTGAGATCATGACCCCACCCAACACATCCAACGCCTCTTGGGGAATGCGTCCAATCCCGATGCGCGTTAATTGACCATCCAACTTAATAGGCCCCATGGTGAGTGATCCGTCCAATACCGAAAACGTCGGGGTCCAAATCTGACCCACTCGTAAGAGGGTATTAATGGTGGTCACTTGTCCCAAGGGCACCAATTCAGATAAAAATTGACTGGTGCCAATCGACATCACCTGCCCTTCTGGGGTTAACACAATCGATTCGATACTACCCCGATAAGCCGACTCAAGGGGGCCCGTTACATGGCGAAGGGTGAGTGAATCGCCGGTGTCGAACTGTAATCCAGGACCGGGTGTCAACGTTCGGGGGGTGTCCAATGTGGCGTTGGTACTACTGATCACCACCTGATCGGGCATCATCGCCAATCGTACCCATTGATTCTGAGAGACCATGATAAGCCCGGGTCCGGGTGTCACCGACCCGATGCCGCCGGATGATACCGGCATCGTGCCCACCAATTGAGCGGGTGATATCCCCGTCAAATAGGTGCCCGCCCCCTGAAACACCTGGGCACTCACCCTGGGGACCACCACTTGCTGATACACCCGCCCCGATCCTGAAAGGGTCTGACTGATATCGAGGGTACCCCGAATGCGTGGGCTCCCACTTAATGGCACCAATTGCGGGGGTCCCGTGATGATCGTGTTAAGATGACCTTGGCCGTCTAATAACAACCCCCGTACCCAGGTCTCATCGTCAAAGGTCATCGACGGCCAATCGGATGTATCCTGATGGGCAATGGTGATACGCCCATTTTCGTGGCTGACTTGCACCCCATTGTCTCCGGTGAGCTGACCGAAT
>RGUG01000195.1 GCA_010027915.1 bacterium
CCCATGGTTGTCAAAAAACCGTATCAACGTGTCGGCCGGAAAGGCCTTCATCTGGTCAATAGGGGTACTCCAAATGGCCCCTCCCATGGCCAACAAAAAATACCGCTGAAACCATTCCCCCACCCCCAGTTGGGTCAACAGGTCTTGCAAGGACAGGGGGGTCTGACCCAGCATACGCTTGGCCCCTCGGTTAAATCGGATAATATCCTGCAGCATGCCCCAAAAAGCAGGTCGAAAGAGGTTGCGACGCTGGGCAAATAACCGATGGGGGTGGGGGGTGGCATATTCCAACCATCCGTTGTGGATGGTCACCCCAAATGACATGCAACTATCCGCAACGGGCACATCCAGGTGTTGAAACAAGCGACACAGCAAGGGGTAATTCCGGCGATTAAACACGATAAACCCCGTATCAACCGGTACCACACCCGACGACAATGACACATCCAAGGTTCGGGAATGCCCCCCCACATACCCGTTCTTTTCGTAAACCGTGATGTCATGATGGGGATGCAACAAATGGGCCGCCCCGAGACCCGAAATACCGGTTCCTATGATGGCAATGCGTTTGCTTGCTGCGTTCGTCATGTCCCGTCCTTTTAATAGAAATAATGGCAGGATACACCATGTCCCATCAGAAAAGAACCATCCTAACGGTTAGGTTTCGTGACTTCCCCTGGCCATCACCACTTTACCGGTACGCACCACTTCCAAAATGCCATACTCACTCAAATACGCAATGGCCGCATCAATTTTGTGGGCACTCCCTGTCAATTGAATGATGACAGACCCTGGACTCAAATCAACCGTATGGGCCTTAAAATGACTCACTGCTTGCAACACCTGGTCGCGGTGATGGCCCATTTTAACCTTGATTAAGGCCAATTCTTTTTGCACAGCGGTCTGGTCTTGGTGTTCGGTGGCGTGAATCACGTCTACCAACTTATTCACTTGTTTGACAATTTGACCCAACACAGATGGATCTCCTTGGGCCCCAATGGTCATCCGAGAAAAATGACCATCCATGGTCGGCGATACGACCAATGAATCGATATTAAACCCACGACGGGAAAAAATAAGGGCGATACGAAGCAAGGCCCCCGGTTTGTTGGCAACCAACACACTGATGGTATGAACAGACATGGCTAGGTACTTCCTTTCGGTTTTTCCAATTTAACGTGAGGGGCATCAATGATCATGTCATCGGCCGCCCCCCCTGCGGGTATCATGGGAAACACATTGTCGGTTTTGATCACCTCGCAATGAATCAAACACGGACCCTCTTGATAAGCCAGGGCACGGGTTATGATTTTTTTGACATCACCGGCCCGCTTGATCCGAAACCCTTTCATCCCATACGCTTCAGCCAACTTCACAAAATCAGGGTTTCCTTCAAGATCAACCCCCGACAAACGATCGTCATAAAACAACTGTTGCCATTGACGCACCATCCCCAAATATTTGTTGTCAATCACCACTATTTTGATGGGTAATCGGTGAATGACGGCCGTCGACAATTCAAATGCGGTCATTTGGAATCCTCCATCCCCCACAATGGCGATCACCGTTTGATCGGGACATCCAAATTGGGCCCCGATGGCAGCAGGAAACCCATACCCCATGGTGCCAGCCCCACCCGATGTCAACCAGGTACGTGGACGATGGGTCTTAAAAAATTGGGCCGCCCACATTTGGTGTTGGCCCACATCAGCGGTCACGATGGCATCACCCTGGGTAAGGTCATACAAACAATCAATGATATGTTGGGCTTTGAGCCCCCCCTTTTTTTGGTAGCGCAAGGGAAAGGCACGGCGATAACGTTGCACTTCTTTGACCCATGACTTCGATGACTGGGGCGACACATGGGCCAAGAGTTCAGTCACAATCTGACGGGCATCCCCTACCGCTGACACATCGGGCATGACAATTTTATTGATTTCGGCTGGGTCAATATCAATATGTAATTTCACCGCCTCCGGACAAAAACGGGCAATATTGGCCGGGGTAATCCGGTCATCCCATCGGGACCCGATCGATAAAATAAGGTCACATCGAATCAAGGCTTTATTGGCATAGGCAGTACCATGCATCCCTAACATCCCCAAATTTAAAGGATGAGCCTCTGAGACCACCCCTTTGCCCAGCAGGGTGTTAACCACCGGTATCTGCAAGGTCTCCACCAACTGCAAAATGGCATCTCCGGCGTCTGAGAGTTCCGCCCCATGCCCCACCAGCAATAAAGGACGCTGGGCCTGCATTAAATACTTGGCCATCTCTTTAATGGCCGCCGGTTCAGGCTGGGAAGGAATGCGATACCCCGGCAAATCGATGGGGACCTTTACCGCTGCCTGATGGCACTCCGAACTGGTAATGTCTTTTGGCAAATCAATTAATACCGGGCCCGGCCGACCCGTTTGACAAATATGAAAGGATTCGGACACCACCCGCGGGATATCATCGGGGTTTTTGACCAAATAGCTGTGCTTCACAATCGGAGCGGTGATACCAAACACATCCGCTTCTTGAAACGCATCTTTGCCCAATGAGGACGTAATCGTTTGGCCCGTTAGTACCAACAAGGGCACACTGTCCATGTGGGCCGTAATAATACCGGTTACGGTATTCGTCGCCCCCGGCCCACTGGTCACCAAAACCACACCCGGCTTCCCGGTGGCACGGGCATACCCATCCGCAATATGGGTGGCACCCTGTTCGTGCCGAACCAACACCAGTTGGATCGAAGAATCGACCAAGGCATCAAAAATCGGGATCGCCGCTCCCCCCGGATAACCAAAAACATGGGTTACACCATGAGATTCAAGGCATTTAATCAGTGCCTCTGCCCCATTAAGCGTTTTTTTAGTCATTTTTTAAACCTACTTTTTATCAAAATATATAACGTATTCAATATTACATTTTTTTTAATCAAAAAAACATTGAAAAAAATAAATGAATTAAAAAATAATGAATA
>RGUG01000196.1 GCA_010027915.1 bacterium
TAGTACTTCAATTTCATCCAATGCTTTCCCGGTGCCCAGTGCCACGCATTCCAATGGGTCTTTGGCAATATGCACTTGAATGGCGGTTTCGTTTTGAATGTGTTGGTCGAGTCCCCGCAATAAGGCCCCCCCACCGGCCAGTGTAATGCCAATGTCCATGATGTCAGATGACAGTTCGGGAGGGGTTTTTTCGAGGGTGGTTTTGATGCCTTCTATGATGGTTCGAATGGGATCCCGTAACGCCTCTCGAATTTCTTGACTGGTAATCGATAATGTTTTAGGTAAGCCTGAGACCAAGTCACGACCCCGGATGTCCATGGTTTTTTCTTCATCTAATTCATAGGCCGAACCCAACCGGATTTTGATTTCTTCGGCGGTACGTTCACCAATCAATAGCCGGTAATTTTCTCGGCAATGGGCAATAATGGCCTCATCCATTTCATCGCCGGCCACGCGAATGGACTTGGCGACCACAATACCCCCCAATGAAATGACGGCCACTTCGGTGGTGCCACCCCCAATATCCACAATCATGGATCCCGTGGGATCGGATACGGGCAAATCAGCCCCGATGGCAGCGGCCATGGGTTCTTCAATCAGATAAGCTTCCCGGGCCCCCGCATTGTAGGTGGCATCCAATACGGCCCGTTTTTCGACCCCCGTGATGCCGGAAGGCACCCCTACAATAATGCGGGGTTTATTAAACCACCGACTGGGGGCCGCTTTTTGAATAAAATACTTCAACATGGTTTCGGTGACATCAAAATCGGCGATGACCCCATCCCGTAACGGCCTCACGGCCACCACATTGCCAGGCGTGCGACCAATCATTTTTTTGGCTTCATCTCCGACGGCTAATACGGTGTTTTTTTGTGTGTCGATCGCCACCACCGAGGGTTCTTGAATCATCACACCGACCCCCTGAGAAAAAACCAAGGTATTGGCGGTGCCCAAATCAATTCCCAAATCCGAATGAAAATTAGACAATAACCGGGATAACAAACCCATTATGTACTCCTCTTTAAACTGCTTCTAACATGACGCCACATCGTGGTTCCGGATCATCCATTGACATGGTACCGTGACTTACCCCCTGTGTGTAAAGGGGCAGGGGTGATTCGGATGGCTTTTGGGGACGCCGTTGGAGACAACGATGTCATTACCCCATTCGGGTAAACGGTGGTAAATAGGTATTGGCGTCTATCCGTGCGTCCATCAAATAGGTATGCGGACCAATCACACAATGGGGGCCAATGTGGGTGTGCCCATAAATGGTGGCAAAGGGATGAATAATGGTATCCAGTCCAATGGTGACGGTGGAATCAATAAAGGTGGACCCAGGGTCGATAATGGTCACCCCTTCTCGCATAAAATGTTGGTTGTTGTGTTCATAAATGAGGCGGTTGATGGTGGCCAAGTCTGCACGTGTATTCACCCCAATGGCATGCTCCGAGTCGGGGGTCAGGGTGGCAGAAATGGGTAGGCCGTCTTGTTTTAATATATGGATGACATCGGTTAGGTAATACTCATGTTGGGCGTTGTTGGTGGTTAACTGACCCAGTGCCCCCATTAATGGCCCGGCTTGAAACACATACACCCCTGTATTGACTTCGGTGATGGTTAATTGTTCTTCGGTGCAATCTTTGGCTTCTCGGATGCCCATCACACTGCCCATTTTCCCCCTTAAAATACGCCCATAGGTGCCGGGTTGTGTCATCATGGTGGTCAGAATGGTGGCGTAAGCGTTGGTTTCGAGATGGGTGGCAACCAGCCGTTGTAACTCCGATTCCCGAATCAGAGGGCAATCCCCGGCCAATACCAAGATCGAATCGGTGGGATGAAACGAATGGGTACGGGCGACTTGCATCACCGCATGGCCAGTCCCCAACTGTTCTTCTTGCATCACAAACCGAATGGAGGGGCCTTTGATCGCGGTCATCAGTACGTCGGCCTGGTGTCCGACCACCACATTGATACTGTCCACCGATAAGGCGTTAACGGTATCCACCACATACTCCACGATGGGTTTTCCGGCCACCAAATGGGCGACTTTTAACAAGTCCGATTTCATGCGGGTACCCTTGCCTGCGGCCAAAATAATGGCATGCAAGGTCATGATTGACCCCGTGTCACCTTGCCAGGTGCGACCATTGATCCTGTGGACATCATCCTTGAACCTTACTAATGATGGAAAATAAAATCAACCATCATGATCCGACCCAACCCCAGGAATGGGCGAGGGTTTTCCATTGGGCATGCCACCAGTTGATCCCCATTGTGAGGGGGGATTGCAAGGCACTCATGGGGACAGCGGGGCAACTCCATCGGTGGTCACGACGCACGGGAAGGACCATGCACCCATGCAGACGCTCATACCGGTGAATGTAGGCCCCTTCTCCGGGGTGCCAGTCGGCCCGTGGGTTGTAGGTAATCAGTAACCGGGCCCCCAGTTCCCGTGCGGTGTCATGTATGTCGGGTAACCAAGAGACTGACAGTGGCATGCACCATGCCCAAATGGTTAAACGCAGGGCGGGAACCTGTTCAGCCAGCCAGGCACGTCGCTCATCCCACCCATCATGGCCGGTATGATGTCGATAGGCCGCTCGCTCGGGATAGGGGGTATACAGGACCCATTCATCGACCATCTGCCGCAAGGCATCCAAGGTCTCGGTGGGTGCGACCATCGGGCCCCAAAACCGAACTTTTATCCCTTCACTTTTTAACAGGGTGAGCAAACCCGGAAGGTGGTCATAACAGAGGGGGTCACCCCCCACAACATTGTACACACGGGTTTTGGGGTAAGACTCAAAAAAACGGCCGTTGATCACCCAATGAGACAATGTATCGGTGCGGATGTGCGGGGTATCGGGGTTCCACCACTTGCAGCCCAGGCACCGCAACCCACATCGGGAGGTCACCACCAAGGTGGTGCTGCTGATGACATCATCCCACGTCAGCCACATTTAGGAT
>RGUG01000197.1 GCA_010027915.1 bacterium
CGTTCGTGCCCATAACTAGAGATGGTCACAATGTAACCATGTCCACCCATTAACGGAACCGCCAATTGCGACAACCGCAACAACGAATGGGCCGTGGCATCCATGGTCATGGCCCATGCCTTGGGTTTGGTCGTTAACAAAGGACCCGGAATGCCAAACGATGCATTGGCCACCAATACATCCAGCCTGCCATAGGTATCCGAAATAAACCGAATCAAGGAGTCGGTTTTGGCTTCATCCGCCAAATCCGCACGACATGACACCGCATGTCCCCCCAGCTGGTGAATAGTATCCACCACCGCCTGAGCCTCAGACTGACTCCGACGAAAATTCACCACCACCCGAGCCCCTTCTTGGGCCATCTGAATGGCGATGGCCCGACCAAACCCCCGGGAAGCCCCCGTTACCAATACCACACGTTGTTGGTCCGTCACCCCATTAGATGTCGTAGTACATGACAAATTCCCAAGGATGAGGCCGTAAATCTTTTGCTTTCACCTCATGATTGGTTTTGTATTGAATCCAATTGTAAACAATGTCCTTGGTAAACACATCCCCCTTCAATAAAAAGGCATGGTCTTTTTCAAGGGCCGCCAATGCATCTTTTAAAGAGCCCGGCGTGTGGGGTACCTTGGCCAATTCTTCGGGGGGTAAATCATAGATATCTTTATCCAAAGGATCACCCGGATCAATTTTATTGATGATACCATCCAAGGCCGCCATTAAAATGGCCGAAAAAGCCAAATAAGGGTTACAGCTAGGATCCGGACAACGGAATTCGAACCGACGGGCTTGTTCACTGACATGGGCCATGGGAATGCGTACCGATGCACTCCGATTGCGTTGGGAATACGCCAAATTAACCGGGGCTTCATACCCAGGAACCAGGCGACAGTAACTATTGGTCGTTGGATTGGTAAACGCCAACAACGCCGCCGCATGTTTCAAAATCCCCCCGATGGCATACATGGCCGTTTGGGATAAGCCGGCATACCCATCCCCGGCAAATAAGTTTTGGTTATTCTTCCAAATCGACAAGTGAACATGCATGCCTGACCCATTATCACCAAACAATGGTTTGGGCATAAAGGTCGCCGTTTTACCGTGTTTTCGGGCCACGTTTTTAATAACATATTTGTATTTGATCAGGTTGTCAGCCATTTCAACCAATGGGGCAAAGCGCATGCCAATTTCACACTGACCACCCGTTGCCACTTCGTGGTGCTGGGCTTCCATGCGAATGCCCAAGCGTTGCAAGGTCAACATCATATCGGTGCGGATGTCTTGCAGTTGGTCAGTAGGCGGGCAAGGAAAGTACCCTTCCTTATTGCGAACTTTATAGCCGAGGTTGGGGAATTCCTCACGCCCCATATTCCAACGCCCTTCGTTGGAATCAAGAAAAAAGAAGCCTTGGTTTTGGGTTTGATCAAATCGCACATCATCGAAAATAAAAAACTCTGCCTCAGGGCCAAAATACGCCACATCACCAATCCCCGAATGAGACAAATAATGCAACGCTTTTTTTGCAATACCTCGGGGATCACGATCATAATCAGCCCCGGTAATGGGATCATGAATGGAGCAAATGAGGACCAAGGTCTTATCTGCATAAAAGGGGTCGATAAACGCCGTATCCGCAATCGGCTTCATTAACATATCCGACTCATTAATACTCTGCCATCCCCGAATACTAGACCCATCAAACCCCAACCCCGTCTCAAAAAAACTTTCATCCACATTATCAGCTGGTACCGACACATGTTGCCACGTACCAATAAAATCAATGAACCGAAGATCGACGACTTGGATCGATTCTCGCTTGATTAACTCGACCACGCTTTTAGGGGTATGACGCTCGCCCATTACTGTCCCTCTCTCACCCATTTAAGGTAGGTAAAAAAATGATAAAAACAAGGGTGATTATAAAATCAGAACGGCTGAACTTACAAGTAAACAATCCCCACCCTGTTGCCCAGATCATCATCGAGCAACTCGCTTGGGCCATCCACGCCCTCCATCATTCAGATTATACACCCAAAAAAATCGATACATATTCAACCAAAGGGGCGTCGACTTATTGAATAGGAATGGAGGGGTGCCATACATATCCTCATACAATGAAACCCAAGCAGAAAGGACCTTTGGATGAATACGCCCATTAACAGTGCATCCACTATGTTGTCATCGCTCAAGCGGTTAAGGGAGAATACCCAAAGTATGCAACGTGTGCCTGGCGCACAACCAGTGGCCAACGCCATCACCAAAGCATTAGACGCACTTGAAGACATTGTCTCTGGACGGGATACCATCGGTTCTCAGCGACTCAAAGAGGCATTAATCAGTATGATGATGCAAGTCACCATTACCCTTCCAACGTGGTGGCAAGACATCAGTGACCGTGATAAAAAAGCATTGGGTATCCCCCAGCAGTCAAGCGCGAAGGAACGAGTGAAAGACAACAAGATTGTAGGATATGCAGCCCAACACATAGTTGTTGGGTGCGCAAATGCCTTGAGTTGTTAATCAGCCTCATTTTCACTTTTTTTTTGTTATCCTCTAAAAGCCTATTGTGTTTATAAACGCAACGGCTTTTAATTGAGGAACTCACCGGCCAAAAAAAAAATTGTTTTTATAGCCCTAATTTTAAGTAGTATTTATACGTATATAAATTCAATGTACTAATTAATATTAAAATGGGACAAGACACTTATTGCGTTCTTGGAGTTGGTATGCCCCTCGCATTTACTTATGCAAATTGGCCAACTTACCAGAAACTACTATTTGATTCCGGGTTTGACGAACAAGAATTATATATTCTCCTAGTCACTGATTTCCTACCAGGTGAATATGACGGATGCCACGATTTGGCTTATCATATTAGTGATGCATTCCGTGATTTTACTGATTCCGCGCCAACCCCACAAGAATTCCAAATGTGTACCGACCGGCTAACCCAACAACTCCGTGAA
>RGUG01000198.1 GCA_010027915.1 bacterium
TGTAACCGGTGCTTGGCCCGCTCATACCGTGCCGTTAAGGCCCCCGTTTCGGTATGACCCAAGCGACGGGCCAAATCCGCCACACAAAAACAGGCATGCACATGTAACACATTGGTATAATAAACCTTCCCCCGTTTTTTGAGGCTATCTGCCCACCCCGCATAAGGCCCTTCTTCCATCAACCCATCCCCATCACGGTCTTGGGTATCATTCCACATGGCCATGCGATAAATCGTATCAAATGTCCGAGACAAAAACGCCATATCATGGGTATGCGATACATAAGTGTGACACAACCCAACCGCCAATGAATTGTTATCCACCGACACCGAAAACCCCTTGTCATCGATGTAACGAGGACGTGGCGGATTGGCATTAATCCCAATATATTTCAACAAAAAAATGGGTTGCCCAACCCGAAGGGGTATTTGACCATCCGGGGTCATGAAGCCCATCAAGGTCTCCAAGCCTTGGGTCACCACCATGGTATCACCCACAGACAAGGCCCCCCATGATGCAAAGCAAAAATCACGGGCCCATAAATCACTAAAATGATTCGCACCCGCCAAAATACCCAATGGTGAATAGCGATGTCTCAGGGTGGTGAGTGCCCGCTGATACGCCCGGCGACGGCACGTGCCATCCGAAGAATGATTAGCCGACACGGGGGGCTCTGCCTTGACTGCCGATCCCAACAATCCGATAGATGACACCATTCAACGCCTCCTTGGTAAGGGGACAGGTCCCATGACCCATCAACTGAGTAACCATTCAAAATCGTCCCGACTTAATGTGCGATCTGATACCGCCATTCCCTCATTTAAAACCCGATTAAACAAGGCCTGCTTTTCGGCCTTTAATGCCATGATTTTTTCTTCAATGGACCCTTCCATGATCAATCGTATCACATTGACCTTGTTTTGTTGCCCCAACCGGTGGGCACGATCAGAGGCTTGGGTTTCGGCCGACGGATTCCACCAAGGATCCATGTGATACACATAGGACGCCTTGACCAAATTCAACCCAATCCCACCGGTTTTTAAGGTCATCAACGCCACAACGGGATGCTCTGCATGCTGAAAATGCTGCAACGACACTTTTCGTTTGGCCAATGACGTCCCCCCATCAATTTGAATCACATCCATTCCCAGGGTCACCAATTCAGGATAAATCAAGTTAAGATAGGAGCGAAATTGTGAAAACACCAACACGCTGTGACCTTCGTCACGTAATTGGGACAATTGATCGATTAAAAACCGGGTTTTAGGCGACCATTCCGAATAAGACGGATCAATGAGATGGGGCGACAAACACACTTGACGCAACCGTAAAATAGCCGTGATCGCCAACATGCCCGCCCGTTGGGGGCTCTGCTCTTGAAACGACTGCCGAACCGATTCGCGGACTTCTTCCAAAATTTTCATGTACATTGACCGTTGCGTGGTGTCCAAGGGCAAGGCCACTTCTGACTCAATTTTGGGTGGTAATTCAGACAGAATGGTCTCTTTGGTACGCCGTAACACAAAGGGACGGGCATATTGAATGGCCATGGATTCAGACCCACTGATACCGGATAAAAAATACGAAAACCCCGGCAGTGCCGTATCCAAAATAGAGATGAAATCATCCAAGTGATTCTCAATAGGGGTGCCCGTTAAACACACCCTAAACCGTGCCATCAATTGCTTGGTCGCCAACGACCGAACGGCCGCACGGTTTTTAATCAGTTGGGCCTCATCAAACACCACCACCTCAAATGCTTGGGCTGCCAACTGTTGAATATCCCGACGTACCACATCATACGTGGCCAATACAATGGTGCCCGGTTGACACACCTGCATCGAACGGTCTGACCCCACATATTGAACCACCGGAACCGTGGGCATAAACCGATGACATTCGGCCACCCAGTTGTGAATCAAACTGGGCGGCACCACCACCATCAAGGGGGGACACAACGGTTTTTTTTCTAAAATGGTGGCAAAAAAAGCCAATACTTGCACGGTTTTACCCAGCCCCATATCATCGGCCAAACACGCACCAAACCCCGACTCATATAAAAAGCTCAACCATGCCACTGCGTCCAATTGATAAGACCGCAACACCCCCTGAAACACCGATGGCACCGTCACCAAGGGAAGATCCGCCATTGACAATAACCGGTCAATTAACAACCGATCCGTGTCCGAGAGCACCACATTCACTTTGGCCCGTTTTAACATCATAATATCAATAATACGCAATCGATTGGCCCACTCATTGCCCGTAACCGATCGACGATGATGGCGCTTCACGGTATGCTGAAAACTTAAAATAGCCTGAATCATTTGAATGGTATCCGCAGACAACAACCCAATCTGATCGTCTCCCTCGCCCCATACAGGGGGGGCCATCCAATCGTCCAATCGCCACATTGTCTGGCCCAACCGAACCATCGGCACGCTATCCATCCCATCCGTATCGGGTATGATCACGTCATACGCCAAGGTCTGGGTCACCACCGATTTGTTCGCCATCCGCACAGGGATGGGCGGAGATGCCATTTGACAGGCCGATGCGAGGTGTTGCAGTTCGTCTATCGTCACCACCCAACTCTCTTCCATCCCATGACCCCCACACGCCATCATCATCCTCATCAGCCGCAGGTATCCTTCGCCCGTCACATGGGCCCATACCCACCCCTGATGGGGCAACAATACCCGCATGACCCGATGGTAAAAGGACACCATTTGAGCCACCTTATGGGCCAGCAACGCCGGCTGTGCAGGCATCACCACGGGTGGTGTGGGTATCGCAGGAAGGGCATGAATCGACGCATGACACTGTTGTAATGCCGTTTCAATCCAAGGCAACGACCCAATGGCACTGGGAAACTGCTTGATGCTCAACCATTCATCACCCCAGGTTGAC
>RGUG01000199.1 GCA_010027915.1 bacterium
CCCCCGGGCGCATAAAATCGTGTCATTCGATCAATAAAGGTTGAGATGATCAATGCAAGGGCAGATGGACTTGAAGCTTGAATTCGGTATCGACCGCTTCCTGTCTTGCTTACAAGAATCGTGGCATTATCAACGCCTTCTACTGGTTCGCCACCAGCTGGACTATTTTCTTCGCCTGTTGTGCTATCAAAAAGTACAGACAGTACCGTCGATGCACCCGTTGAAACACGCGTTAGAATTTCGTTTGATACAATATGCGGGGGAGGTTTCAATAAATCTGGGAAAAGCGAGGCCAAGGAAGCCGAAGGACGGTTGGAGTCAATTGTAACCTTATATGGCGGAATTTTCTTAATCGGAGTGCAAACTCTGCATAAAAGTGAAATAGGACACTGCAAAGTGGCAGTGGCAGGCACCCCTACCCCAATGCCAAGACGGGGTGGTGAGACCGTGACCACCACCCCGCCCACTTGCAGCCCCGTTAAGGGGCCGATCTCCCGAATCTGAGGGTAACTTCCCGCCACCGATCGAGGCCGCAAGGCCTCTTGAATCCCCTCACTTTTGACTGATAATGCTTGTTGGGCCAAGGGTACCCATACCACAAGGGGAATGGGCCGTATGGGGTAAATGGTGTTGCCTAACACCCCGGACACCGCCATGCCCACGCCAATATTGGGGGATAACAATACCGATGGGTCAAGGGGGATGTCCTTGCCAATTTCAACCCAGATAAGGCCTTCTTCAAATTGATAGGGGATCCGTTGGGACCACCTGACTTGCGACCCAGGTCCCACGCCGTCCTTGACCAACCCCGATATGACCTCAATGGTGACATTGCGGCTGCCTTCCACTGGTTGTTGGGTCACGGCATCCCATAATTGTCCCTCAAAATAAAACCCACCGCCACCCCATAACCCCGATGTGAACACGAGCAAATGTGCCATGACCCATCCGATCGGTCGCCATTTAGCGTATTTTTTCAACACGCCCCGACTCCATGCGGTATTCCACCCCGTACTCATTAAAGTTGGCCATGGCCCCGGGATCTTTGCGATCCCCAAACACCAAAATGTTATACCAGCCTGACTGGTTGACCGTGACCACGCACCCATTGGGTTGGACCACCCCCCACCCACGACCAAAATGTTGAAAGGGGCTCACCCAGACCAATGCCTCTTGGTTTAAGTCATGAAAATAATCCGGTAGGGGAATGGTATTGTCCCCCTGGGTTAAATACACCTGGTATTTGTATAAGTTCCCCCCCGCACTGGGGGTTTCAACGAAGTAGTGGCGCAACCGAATGCCTTGCTTCCCTTTTTCGGGATCGGGATGGGGGATATCAAACGACCCCGATGTTTTGGCAATGGTATCCACCGTTAACGCATTGAATTGGGAGGTTCCAGATGGGTCAATCACAAAGTTGACATTGCCCGCATCGGTGAGTTTATCGATAATCAACTCATTTAATCGACTGGTGCCATTAAGGTCCAACCTATAAGTAGGGTCATCCAAATCCATCATGCGTGATTGAGAGGTGGTAATGGTCCGCGTAAACGATGACACATCCGTGCCTGCCCGCTGGGCCACATACAAGGCATTTAATGCGGTTTGATTCAGCGTCACACTCTGAAACGTACGGGCAGATTGATTGTAATACCGATAAATGAGCGCCTGATTCTCATCCATACTCAGTTGGTGATTGGGACCCACTGCCAACGGTGAGATCACATGCAGATAATTGGTAAAGATGCTATCAGACAGTAAACTTCCGACCCATAGGTGTTTCCACTTGGTATCCCCATCAAACACCCATTTCCCCCCGTCTTCTTGGGGACTTAAAAACCCTGACGGAATGGGATTGTTCTTGACCTGTAATGTATTGACCACCACCTGATTGAGTGTGGACACACGGTCGGCATCCCATCCATATCGGGGATCATCTTTGTCAACCAGTCGCGAGACGCTCAACCCCTGAATGGTCAAGGTCGATTGGGTCCCATCCAATACGAACTCATTGGGCAATCGCAATCGGTTGAGTACCAATTCATTGAGGGTACTGATACCCGCCGGATCCAGACCATACGCCGCATCGTCTCGGTCGATCAATCGTGACAACACCACCCGATTGAAACTGGATGTTTGATTGGGTTCCAGGACATACCCACCGACTTGGGTTTCCAATCGATTGGCCACCAGCGTATTCACCCGGCTTTGACCCGCTGGGATGATCTGGTACGTTGGGTCGATTCGATCTTGTAACGCATTAACCTGCAAAACAGAGGTGACGGTGGTCTGGTTGGCCCTCATCGTGTCGAGGGTCATGGATCCGGATACCACCACATTGCCATTGATATCCAATTGGGTGTTGGCATCGGTCCGGTTACTGGTTCCAATCCCCACCCATTGGCTGATGGCATCCACCCATAACGTGTTGGTCCCCACCACCAACCGTTGGTTAATGGTCACCACCCCATTGACCAACAAGGACCCCTCTAACTTGCTATTGCCACTCACATGGAGTGCCTGCTGGGGGGATAGCACCCCAATCCCCACCCGCTGATTGGGGCCATCTAGTACAATTCCCTCGCCTATTTTCACCGTACCATCAAACGTGCTGGCCCCTTTGACCGACAGCATATACCCTGAATCGGCAGGTTTGCCGATGCCCACGCCCCCATTGGTATCAATGCGTAACGGCACATTGCCCGTGATGATAAAGGGCGACATGCCTGCCAAATACAAGGTTGAATTGGTAATGGTCATGGCATCAAAGGTGGGTCGTGCACTGGTATCCAATGGTTGAGGCAAGGACATACGAAACGTTTGATCCACCACATCGACCACCATCTGGTTACTGGTGATGGCATACAATCCCAGCGATTCTTCTCCCGTTACCACCAGCACCTTGTGTTG
>RGUG01000200.1 GCA_010027915.1 bacterium
TGGGGCGGCAGACAAGCGTTGTATTATCAACCGATTCGCCAGCCACCCCATTCCAACAAAAGCCCCCCAAATCAAAAGGGGGACCCAAACCCAGTCATACGTCATCCATGGGGCCATTATCCATACCCCCATTGGATATAAGGCAATCGGTTGGCCACCGCTTTTACCTCATCTGGATTGGACATCAACAGACCCAATCCATCCCAATGCCCCGTCAAAAAGGCCTGACGCCGAGACGCTGGCATGTTAATCGCAATGGGCCCCATCTCACAGGACAAGGTCATGGTAGTCAAATCCAAGGTCAGCTTATCATGTGGACTGGCCGTCACGTGGGCCATCAGCCGGCGGGCATCATCAGGCGTTAACAAGACGACCGGCACCCCAATCGATTGACAATTACTAGAAAAGATCTCAGAAAATGACACCCCTACCACCGCTTTAAAACCCGCACGCTGAATGGCTTGTGCTGCATGCTCTCGCGATGAGCCGCACCCAAAATTGGCCCCCACCAGCATCACCGTCGCATGGGCATACGCCGGGTCATTTAAAGGATGGGAACACCGCCCACCCCATTCATCATAGCGCAGATCATAAAACAAATAGGACCCCATGTGTTCAAAGGTCAACTCTTTCAAAAACCGTGCCGGCACAATCCGATCGGTATCAATATCATCCCCCGGAATGGGAACCGCCATACCTTGAATGATCATGACACCATCTCCCGACAATCGACCACCTGCCCCTCAATGGCCGCTGCCGCCACCATGGCCGGACTCATTAACAAGGTACGCCCCGTGGGGGACCCTTGCCGCCCCATAAAATTGCGGTTGCTGGTCGATGCACACACCTGATCCCCCACCAACCGATCGGGGTTCATGGCCAAACACATGCTACACCCAGGTTCTCGCCACTCCGCCCCCGCACGACGAAATACCTCGTCGAGCCCCAGTTCCTCTGCCGCTTTTTTGACTGCAAAACTACCAGGTACCACCAAGGCTTTCACCGAAGGGTGTACCCGACGATTGGCCATCACATGGGCCGCCACCTGCAAATCTGATAGGCGGGAATTGGTACAAGACCCGATAAATGCCACCTCAATCTTGGTCCCTTTCACCGGTTGGCCTGGGACCCATTTCATATACCGATACGCATCATGGGCCACCGCCTGCTGCTCAATGGGGAGTGACTCAACCAAGGGCATGTACCCTGACACCCCAACCGACTGCCCTGGGGTAATACCCCATGTCACCATGGGCTCAAGTTCAGACCCATTGATCACCACCTCACTGTCATACATCGCCGATGCATCAGACGCTACCTCCTGCCAATAAGATACGGCACGATCCCACGCCTCTCCCTTGGGAGAAAAAGGCCGGTCTTTGAGATACGCCATGGTCGTGGCATCAGGGTTTACATACCCAATGCGCGCCCCCCCTTCAATGGACATGTTGCATACTGTCAAACGGCCTTCAATTCCCATGGCCGACACCACATCACCTGCGTATTCATAGGCATACCCCAGCCCACCTGCAACACCCAACTGCTGAATAATCGCCAAGATCACATCTTTGGGATATACCCCGGGGGGCAACACCCCATTGATGCTAATTTTTCTCACTTTCAATCGATTAAGGGATAATGTTTGGGTTTGTAGCACATGCTGCACCTCAGTCGAACCAATCCCAAAGGCCAACGCACCCAAGGCCCCATGGGTACTGGTATGACTATCCCCACACGCAATGGTCATACCCGGTTGGGTCAGTCCCATTTCAGGACCCAACACATGCACAATTCCCTGGTTGGTTTGAGGCGAATGAAAGAAAGAAATCCCGAAGTCTTTGACATGCTGTTCCAGGGCCGCCGCCATGGCCTCCGCCTGAGCATCAACAAAGGGACGAACATGGCTACTGGTAGGTACAATGTGGTCCATGGTTGCCACCGTACGATGCGGGTATGCCACCGACAATCCCGCCTCACGCAAGGCAGAAAATGCCTGGGGGGTTGTCACCTCGTGAATCAAGTGCAACCCAATAAACACCTGGTCCTGACCCGTGGGTAACTGACGCACACAATGGGCATCCCACACCTTGTCATACAATGTGCGCGAGGACATTACTGGCTGTTTCTTAAAAACGACGGCACATCCAAGTCAAATTCGTCATCCTTGTTATCAAACGTAAAAAATGAACCCGAGCGTGAGGGTGCCACTGGCTCAACGGGGGACGCATCTGAGACACCCGACGATTCGGGGGCCACCCCCGTCAACTCTGGTTCCCCATCCGACACTGCAACCGGTACCACTTGCAAGGGCACCGACGGTCGCCGAAATCCAGTGGCAATAACGGTCACCATAATACCGTCTTCCATGGCCTCGTTAATCACCGAACCAAACAATATATTGGCTTCTGGATCGACCGCCCCATAAATCACATCTGCCGCATTGTGCACTTCGTGCAAAGATAGATCATCCCCACCCGTAATATTCAAAATAACACCCGTTGCCCCATGAATGGTCTCTTCTAATAAGGGGGACGCAATGGCCTGATTGGCCGCTTCTACGGCCCGGTTCTCACCCGTGGCACGACCAATACCCATCATGGCCGATCCTGAATTCATCATGACCGTTTTAACGTCTGCAAAATCCAAATTAATCAACCCTGGAATGGTGATTAAATCGGCAATCCCTTGCACACCCTGACGCAACACATCATCGGCAATTTTAAATGCATCGACCATCGAGGTCATGCGTTGAACCACCTGCAACAATTTATCATTGGGAATCACAATCAATGCGTCAACCTGTTCACGCAATCGTTTCAACCCATCTTCTGCTTGGCGGGTTCTCACGGGCCCTTCAAAACGAAACGGACGGGTCACCACC
>RGUG01000003.1 GCA_010027915.1 bacterium
CCTCATCCATCCCCCGGCCAAAGGGGCGACGCCCCTTTTGATGCCCAAGGCAAGGGTGGTTTTGTTTGGCCCCCCTCCCCCAACCCCTCCCCGAAGGGGAGGGGGATTCCCAGCAAACGGTCGTTTTGATCGTCCAAAAGCAGGGAAGGGTCAACGATTAAAAACAAGCCCACTTGACCCCAACCGTAATCTCGGGGTTCCAATTGGTCAGTCCAAACTCCGATGCCTCCGAACCAAAGAACCAATATCCCGACCCATAGACCTCGATGGTGTCATTAACACGATATGTCACGTAAGGGTTCAACAATAAACCCCCATCATTCAAGCTGCTCAACCCCACAAGAGAAACATCAAGATTATCTATCCAATTGGGTTTGTAATACCTAAAAAAACAGTAGTGTTGCCTCATGGAACCCACCTGAATAATACGGTTGGCCAGTTGAAGATATCCTCGCATTAAATCAGGTGCCAACCCTATTTTATAGTGATGGTTTGCATACATCATCCAATCAGTGAGGGTCGCCCATTCTGATTGAGAATAGCCCCCACCATGATAGTAATACTCCATCATAACGGTGCTGGCATCAGACATTGTCAGCTGGCTGCCCATGATGATATCAGCATAAGAAACATGAGCAGGATCCAATTCCACCCTGTATTCCCGGGGCACATCGTCTTTGACCAACCTAACGGTTGTTTTTTGCGAGCGTCCGTCGCGATATGCCGCTTCGACATGAAACACCCATGAGTCCGTGATCGTAGTAGAGATATTCAGGCCAAGCCCAGACAACAACCCTGAAAAATAGGATGCTGAAACGTCGGTTTTTAACGACTCTATTAACAGATTGGCCTTCATCAAATAGCGATTGTAGCGAACCGCATCACTCTGAGGCGAAAAAATAACATTGTATGACCCACTATCTTGAAACCAATCCACCCCAACAACCAAATCCCCTTCTCGTTGCGTGCGTCTATCTTCTTGTCGTTTGGTTTTATCGACCCATTTATTCTCACCCAAAAAATCAGTGGGATTGGTGCTAAGCCCCACACCGTCTTTTATATTTTTCTTTCCAACATAAATAAACGTCTGATCCATTTTCAATTCAACCGACGCTTCATCCAGAATACCCGTAACGGTGTATTCGGATGGCGTTGTGTCGAGTATGGGGCGATAACGAAGGTGCCCCCTCCAATCAGGAGACCATTCGAATCGAAGATCCATGATGCCGTAGTGCCGATAAATGGTGTGGGGAACCATCAAAATCTCTTGACCAGGATTTAATAACGGATCTGGCTTTAATTGACGAGAGGTCAACTGTTCAAATACGGTGAAAGACACCGTCGCAGCACCGATTGGCACCGATAATGCCGCAACATAAACAAGCACGGTCTTCTTGAGTCTATTCAATTAATTCTGGTTGCTGACTCGTTCCATATATGACTTTTGATAGAACGCATCAGGGGTTGTATCAACCGTAAAATCAGTGTACTCCAGTGTGGTCATAGCGTTGGTTTGCACCGCATCATGAATGTCCAATACCGTTGGGCGAAGGGCACCTAAAATGGATTGGTACTTTTTATAGTAGGCTGTTTTTAAATGACGACCTGATACCGCATAAAACTCTGCTTTGATTGGCAAGTACACGTCTGGTTTGACCCACAGGGTAATCGCTTTATACGCAGCCCCTTTGGTTTTAGCCGATAAGTTTAAAACCAGTACGTTTTCATTGTTATACACAACAGAATCGACGCCAATCACTTGATAATCCAGACTGTATACCACCCGTGCAACATCCGCATTTGACACTTGTCCCATCAATTGTTGTTGAGGGGAAATACGAATGGGATTGGAAGTGCCTGGTATGTATACCCATACATTATCTTCGACCATTAATAGAACCCTGCCCCTGGTTGAATGGGGCGCTTGATATAACACGAGACTTTTTTTGGCATCCTTGACTCGAATCAACAGGTCAACCACTGATGTTCCATCACCCTTTTGAGACGACACTTTCAATTTACAGGTAAACGTATGCGCAGGTGCACGGTTTTTATCTACTTTTTCAAGCATTTCTTGCGGTGTCATCGCCATCATGGCACTTGATAGGCCAAAAAATAATAATCCAAGTAACCCTTTGCTCATTTTTTTACCTCTTTTAAACATGCCCCAATGCATCAATAATTTTCAATCGAGCGGCACGGTATGCCGGATAAAGTGAGGCAACCAACGTGACCAGAACCATAAACCCGAATGAAAACGCCAACAACGACAGAGGGGTTAAAATAAATGCCAGATACCCACGAGACATACCGGGAGGTGGTGGAATATAAATCCCCCCCAACCAGTTAATGACGTATGCAATCAAAAGACCAACCAAGACCCCCAAGCAGGCCCCGATGACACCCATGAGGAATCCTTCCATTAAAAATAACTTGAGAATGCCAGTCTGAGTGGTCCCCAAAGCCCGGAGGGTCCCGATTTCACGAACACGCTCAAAAATCGACATGCTCATCGTATTGGTGACACTCAATAGAATCACCACCCCAATAATAATATTGACGACTTTAAACATGCCACGATAAACCTGAACAACCTTATGATAAAAAAAGGCCAATTGATCCCATGTCACATATTCCACGTTCCAATGATGGGTCGCAATATTGGATGTTAAAACAGGTAAAAAATCAGGCAATGCATCCGTATTAAAAAGAAGAACCACCACTTTTTCAACCTCACTAGTACCCATTAGCTGTTGAACATTGGACAATGGTAATTTCACAAACACACTGTCATAATCCTGAGATCCTGTTTGGCCCACACCCATGATTTTAAATTCTATCGCATTGAGCATTCCCTCTCTCGTCGTCGTTAAAAGGGTAACCGTGTCACCCACTTTAGCCCCAAGGGCCTTGATCAAGTCAGCACCCACCACACCCCCATTGGCTGCGTTGGACGTATCCAATTGACTGCCATCGATAATGGTTTCAAAACTGCTAAGCTCCGACTCTTTTTCTGGCTCGACACCAATAATTTTGCAAGCAATGGTTTTTTCGCCGGTACTAATCAGCCCAGAAGCCGATAAGCGGCGGGTCACGACTTGAACCCCTTTTTGAGCTTGCAACACTTGCACCATCGTGTCGGAGTTAGCCAATAAATAATGATCGGGTTGTGCGACGCCCTTGTCTGAATACCCTTTGGCATAAAGCTGAATATGACCCAGTTGGGTTTTGATCGTTGATTCTCTTAGACCCCAAAAAGTATATTCAACGAACCCTCCAAACACAATGATGGCCGCCACTCCGGCGATCATCGAAAAAAACGTCAACACCGTTCGACGCCGATTTCTAAAAATATTGCGTAATGCCAGTCGACTCAAGGTTTTCATCGCATGCCCCCTTCTGCCACCACCCCACCATCTTGAATGTTGATGATACGCGTTGCATAGCCCTTGACTTGGTCGTCATGGGTTGAAAACACAAAGGTGGTCTGGTGTCTTGAATTCATGACTTTCATGAGTTCTAGGATCCCCGCACCCGTTTTGGAATCTAAATTGGCGGTCGGCTCGTCAGCCAACACAATGTCTGGCTGAGTGATCAGTGCCCTGGCAATTGCAACCCGTTGACGTTGCCCACCCGACAATTCATCCGGACGATGGGTCACAAAGTCCGACAGGCCCACTTGATCAATGAGTGCCAATACCTTTGATTGACGATCGGATGAAGACATCCCTTGTAAGATTAAAGGATAGTCAATATTTTCAAAAACATTGAGCACTGGAATAAGATTAAATGATTGAAAAATGAATCCAATTTTTCGATTTCTGAGTGACGCTTGTTCAGCATCAGAAAGCTGTTTCAAATTGGCACCGGCCACCATGACCTCTCCCTGTGTGGGGGTATCCAACGCCCCCATCATATTCAACAGGGTTGATTTACCGCTCCCAGAGGGCCCACAAATGGATACAAACTCTCCTTTTGCAATGTCAATCGAAATCCCTCGCAAAGCCGACACGACCGATTGTCCCAACAGGTACTCTTTGACGACGTGATGTAAGTGAATCATGGGTTGATTTTCCCTGTTTTTTTTCTTAGGTTGTCCAAGGTTTCCACATCCAGTTGACCCGGTGTGTCAGATAAAATCTGATCAATCTTCGAAAGATCCGGTTTAATCATTCGCTTACGCCCTAAAAAATCGGGGGCTTCCAAAGAATTATTAATTCTGATGACACGTAAAATGGCGTTATTTGGATCCAATGCGACGGCTTTATCCAACATGTTGAATCCACGGTTAGCCTCTTCCATTTTAGTAAATATATTCCAAGAATCTCGTGCACTCATGGTGGTAGCACTCCCTAAATAGGCTAAGGTAATCGAATCAGAGGGATTCCGTTCGTATGCTTTTTTTAAGTATCGGATTGCCTTGACTGAGGCCCCCCCAACGTTTAAAACCGCTAAATTGTGATAGGCTATCCCACTGCGCTTTAACCCCTCGTACGTATCCCCTTTTTCATATTCAATCAGGACCTGTTGTAACGCTGGTTTGTTATAAAGTTTATAAAGGCTGGTCATGGGTAACATGCCTGGAGACATCGCAAAGAGATGAGTGGACCCCATCAACACACTAATAACCAATCCATATCGGGGTACCATGTTATCCCTTCCTTCCATTGGGTTGCTTTAAAACCAAACTGTAACAATTGCCCGATTCGGAAACAGCGGTAACCAAAATGGTTTGAACCGATTGATGAAGCAAGCATTGAGAAAAGTCCGAGTCGGTTAACAATTGGACGCCAAGAATCATATTCAAGACCGACGTTGTGGCACCTAGGGTCACGATGCCTTGCGTGGTAAGAAACGGCTTGTTAAGCATGGAGTGAAGGGGAACCATCGTGGCACATCCAATATGGGCATCAATGTCGTCTAGCACCATCCCATTTTGTTCCAGGGTATTCTCAATACACCGATTCAAACTGTCTTTCCACCCGTCATGGGTAGAAAAGCTGGCGGTATATAGTCCCTCAACCAAGGCCAAAACAGGTCGATGATTCGCCATGGCTGCGTCATACGATTCCAGCAATAAAGAGGCCGCACCATCACCGGTATCATCCTCATCACACCCCGAAATTAAGATGGCATGCCGACCTTCTTTTAGAATCGTATCGGCATATATAAGGGAAGCAAATGGACTGAATTGCCCCGCTACCACCGTGTTGACGCCTTTAATGCCCAATGCAATGCTCACTTGGCCTGCGATGGAATTCATGACGACATGGGGAAAATCCATGGCTGAACCCAATGCAACCCCCTGACTCATCATATGGTTAAAAAACCGTTCAAAGGTTCGAATGGGTCCTTTTAAAATCCCCATCAAAATACCAATCTGATCCGGTGCATACCCCGAAAGATCCGAACGGCTCAGCATCTTATCGGCCACTTCAATCGCAAGCCTTGAAATCAATGGTAACTTACCATATTTTCTTAATCGCAGATTGGTCAGCCTAAATGCGTCAAACGTCGACCGGGTGTTGACCATGGGGTCTGCCGACATCATCCTCGATTTGAGTTCAGTGGGATTGTTAATGGCAGATAAAAGACACTCAAAGTCTGTGATGGCTAATGGCTGGTGTGGGGGTGATGCCAGTACAATGTTGTGAGGCTTATATTTCCCCAAGACCACCGAAACATTATGACCGCCAAACGCAAAGCTGTTGGAAATAAAGTAATCATAAGACAAAGAACAAGGTTGGTTACGGACATAATCCAAATCGCATCCGTCACGTGACCCATTAAAATGAACAATGGGTGGCACCAAATGATGGGCCATGCAATCTAGCATCATAATCACCTGGGTAACCCCCGACGCCCCCAAAGTATGCCCATATAACGACTTTGTCGACGTGATTTTTAAAGACGCCGCATGACGTTCAAAACAATGTTTAATGGCAAGGGTTTCGGCCTTGTCGTTGGCTTCCGTTCCTGTTCCATGTGCACATACAACGGATATGTCAGAGGGGTTAATACCAGCCGCCGCAATGGCCTGTGACATGGTGCGATACGCACCATCACCCGTGATATCAGGAGAGGTTGCATGATAGGCGTCTCCGCGAAATGCATAACCCAAAATCTCACCATAAATGCGGGCATTCCGCCCCAATGCATGGGATTCTTCTTCCACAATTAAAAACCCAGCCCCTTCCCCTAGTGAAATGCCAATCTGCTCGCTAAACGGCGATGTCCCTGTCGCATGCAGGGACTGTAGGGCATGAAACCCTGAAAAGGTTGCCAAAGAAAATGAATCGGCACCGCCCACAATGACAACCTTAGCATCACCATTGGCGATCAATGATTGGGCGTATCCAACCGCATGGTTACTGGCCGCACAGGCGGTGACAAAAAGCATTTTAGGGCCTTTTGCACCCGTAAGTGACGACACCAAATCCATGCCATTAAAATGATCTTGATAGAGGGTGCGATAATCAAGCTTGTCACACAAATATTGTTCGAGGGTTAACACACTGCCGTTACACGTTCCAAACACAATACCTAACGTTTCCAGATTGAGCATCGAACGATCGAGGCCAGAGTCTTTCCAAGCCTCGTCAAACGCCATATAAGATAAGCGGCTCACTTTGTCTTGACTCACTGAATCAGGGTACTCGATATCCTCTGGAAGCATTACTTCCCCACCCATTTGGGTCGACAACCCTTCTAAATGGAGTGACCTAATCACCCGAATCCCTGACCGACCCTCTTTGACGGCATTCAATATGTCATGCCGATTGAGACCCAATGCACAGACCATCCCCATTCCGGTTACAAGTGCCCTTTTTTTCATTTAAAAAACCCGCCATCTAAACATAAAACAGACCCCGACATATATGAGCCTCCCTTACCCGCTAAATACAACACGGCGTCCGATACTTCTTGGACCGTTCCGATTCGTTTAAGAAAGGTTGCGTCTTCTACCGCTGTGACTTTGTCCGGTGGCATCTTGTTTGCCATATCCGTTTCGATGAGACCGGGTACGAGACAGTTAATTTGGATGTGTCGATCCGCATATTGTCGGGCCAATAGCTTGGTCAAGCCAATAATGCCCCCTTTTGAGGTGGCATAGTTTGCCTGACCGGCCCTCCCATACAACCCCGAAACAGAAGAAATATTAATCAAAAAGGTTGCCCTGCGGTTTCGTGACAGTAGATCAATGGCGGCCAATGAGGTCATCATGGCACCTCCCAAATTGGCTTTTAGCACTTTTTTCCACGCCGCCATTTCCATATCTAAAAACAGCGAATCCGACGTGATCCCGGCGTTGTTAACGACCCCATCTAACTGTCCCCAACGGGTTTCAATTGCCTCACATAGTGAGGTGGTTTTTTCGTAATCTGATGCGGGGCACTGTTGAACCCATAGCCGTGAATGGAAGGCTGGCGTGAGGCTTAATTGAAACTGCTCAGCCGCATCATGATCGGATGCATAGGTAGCAATCACAATAGCCCCCTGCCTTAAAAATTCGACTGTAACGGCTTTGCCAATACCCTTGGTCCCACCCGTAACCAACACCACGCTATGATTCATATATCCCCTATCCCCTTCAATAACCCAAGACCGATCCAACCCCAATGGACAAGACACTACCTGACAACAATGATAAATTGCCTTCGCAAACAGCCTGTATAATCGACTGAATGCCATCTACCTTGAGTGGCATTTTACTCATGGCATGAGCCGCCATTTTCTTTTTATAAGAGCGGGCTTGCATCGGGTCACTCACCATGCATTGCAGTGGTTCTAGGCACAACACATAAAAGTAAAAATTCAAGGCATGAAGTTCTTTGGATAGGGTCTTGACCAATGCATGGATACTCTCATCAAGGGTAGGTGAAATCGGGTAATCCAGAAAACTCCGCACGTTAGGATTGGTCGTAAAAAAGATAAAGGTACCCGATTGGTTATGCTGAGCTAACCGCCGGATTGTGGTTTGAATCCATGCGACCAACCCATTCAGATAGTCCAATAAAAACTCAGCATACGCAGGGGTAAAACTGGCATACTCATCAAAAAAAGGGGTCAAAATCAAAAAAACATTGTGCTGGGAATGAACGACACGCTCATCTTCATGCTCTAAGTCCGGCGCTATCATCAACTGAAGCCGAACATTGGGTAGCGTTTGAAGAAAGGGCAACAGTTCTTGCCCCAATGGTGTCGATGAATTGAGTAAAAACAGGGTGGTCATGCTTAACGTTTCCTCAGGATGCAATACCCATACAGCCATTTGGGGGACTCCATCCCCATCATGAGCACTTTATCCCCCGAATCAGCCGGGTTGAGTTTTTGGGCGTGATCAAACGTTAAAAACAATGCCCCACCTGGAATATTGCCGGTGATATCCCCATAGTAGAAATAGTCCGCTTTATGCTGTTGCAACAACCCATTCATCGTATCAATCAACCGTTTATTGGCCTGAGGACCAATAATGGTCTTAAAATCCTTTGGCCCATAACCATGACGGTGTAGGTCGTCTTGCATGGCCCGAATAACCTGCGGAAGGTGTGCGTCGATTTGTTTGGGGAAATGTCGAAATAGCTCGGACAGCGCAATCGATTCTACACCCAAGATTTTTTCTTTTGATCCCCCCAGTGAAAAAACAAATCCGGGACTTTGGGTGTGCAACACCGAACCCGACGTGACACATTCAATTTCAAATCCCTCATGGTTCGGTGCCGATGCCCCAACAAGAAATGCCGCCGCACCATCCCCGAATATCAAGGTATTAAGCAAGTCTTTGGCGTTGTACGACTGGCGTTGCTTAAACAAAAAGTCGTAATAAATAGTGGAGCAACATTCTCCTCCAATAACTAACGCATAGTTGACACGGCCACTTTGGATAAATAATTCGGCCGTTAAAAGTGCCTGAATGGCCCCTGAACACCCGCCACGTATATCAATTGGAATGGCATGCTGTAAGTCGAGTTTTTCTTGAATCAAACTCGACAATGAGGGCAGTGTGTAGTCTGGGGTTGAGGAGGCAGAAATAATTAATCCCACTTGGTTTAAATTGAAATGGGGCACGCTTTTAACACCAAAATAATCAGCAATCAGATTGACTGAAGAGCCAAAATACTCAACCAACATATCATTGGTCACACACTGTCCCGGCAGATAGGCCCCTGTACTCAGTAGATACATGTCATCCCCCCCTTTTTTTCCTAACCCACAGACGCCTGTTGTAGTTCAAGGATAAAGTCAGTGATCGTTCGGGGAGAGTGGAATTTTTCACGTGCAATCGATGACGTGAGTTTGCCAATTTTTAGTCCAAACTGTTGTTCAATCCCAACGGCCAATTCGAGCCCATCGATTGAATCCAAGCTAAGGCCCACATCCCCAAATAAAATGGTGTCTTCCTGAATCTCATCGATGGAAAATCCCATATCGGACAATTTTAAACGCCGAAAAATAAGGTCTTCTCTTACCCATTTTAATAACGCCTCATAGGTCATTTTTTTCTCCTCCCCCATTAGTTTTCCACTCTAGAATAGAGAACCAGACTTCCGATCGCCTTACATTGACCATCAACTGACACTTTTCCTTTCGCCTCAAAAAAATAAGGAGAAGGCAATGACGTCACCTCAGAGTCTATCGTGATCGTACAATCCGGCAGGATTTTATCTTTGATTACAAAATCGTTGACTCGGACGAGGTAGACATAAGAACGCAACCCCTCCAGCGTCAAAATGCCTCGATCTAATAACGGCTTAAACGTTAAAATACCGGCCACTTGGCTCAATGCTTCAATTAATAAGACCCCGGGCATAATGGGATCCCCTGGAAAGTGCCCGTCAAAAAAGTGATGGTCCACTTTTTTTAAATCGAACGTTCCAGTAATGGTGGTATCTGACAGAATGTCAACACCGGTGACAAACAAGAATGGGTGTCGATGCTTTAATAGTTTAGACACCCCTTTTTGATCAAATTTCATCACTACCCCCCCTTCAACATCACCCCATACAACTGAATCCGTGCATAAAAAACAAGACGAACATTGATTGTGATGTTTTGTTTTGACTATTTACTTTTATTACGTTAACAAACTTTATTTTTTTTGTAAACAAGCAATTTTTGTGAGAGATAAGGGATGGCCTCAACTGGCTGTGCCATCAAGCAACGGTATCAGAGGTATCCCCGTTGGGGGCATGGCTCGTCAGTCGTGATCCGAGATAGCCCCCTTAGTCAGTACGCCCACAACAACCAAGCATCGCGAGGCACCCAATCCCTTCGATTGGGGGCGTGAAGGCGGCCTGAAGTGGCGATATGGGCATCAAGAAAACGGAAAATGATCCGACAAGAACGGGCCAAAAAGCCGAGCGTGTCACTCGAATGAGATAGGCTCACACCCGATGTGTCCGATTCATACCGCACCCATGCTGATAACACGGGACCCTAATTTAACCACCCTGTATCCGCTCCCTCTTTTAAACCAATCGTCCGTGCATATTGGACGGGGGGAAGGTCATCGGATCAGCTTCCCTCATGACCCCTCTGGGGAAGTGTCCAAACTGATGCGCCCCAATTGTCCCAATTGAAACGCATGGATCAAGGCCTTCATGGCACGCTCACGGTCGATGTGTCCGCCTTTGAGTAAAAACCCTCGTCTCTTTCCCCACATCTGAATGATGCTTTCGGGGGTGTCCGTATCGGTCGCTCCCCAGGGAATAAAGGTACCTGGATAGTGGCAGGTGACATAATCAATCAACCAGTGACACAAGGCCTCGAAATCCAATTGCTCCGGTTTGATGGCACCGGCCAAGGCCAACTTGATGCCCAACTCGGGCGGATCTAACTTGGGCCATAAAATCCCCGGACTATCCACCACATGCAGGGTGTCGGTGAGATGAATCCACTGTAACCCCCGCGTCACACCGGGTCGATTGGCCACTTTGGTAATGGCCCGACCACGCAATTGGTTAATCAGTTGTGACTTGCCAACATTGGGAATCCCCACCACCAACCCATGGGTACGCCATTGCTTTTTAGGCGGTAAGGTGGCAATGACCGCTTGACAAGCGGCAATCAGGGACGATTTGGCACGGGGATGGGTCGCCGTGCACGCCATGACCCCACTGGTGCTAGGCCACGTGTTGACGCAGTGGGCCACCCGCTGAGGATCCGCCAAGTCGTGTTTATTCAGGATGACCACATGCCCTTTTCCTCGACACCAATCGGATACCACCGGATTGGCAGATGACCAAGGGATCCGGGCGTCGCGCACTTCAATGATGATATCCACTTCCCGAAGGGTCGCTTCAATGGTCCGATTGGTTTTGGTCATGTGACCTGGATACCATTGTATTACCACCAAAACCCCCTTTGCTTGGGTTGGGATTCAGGGTGTGATGGGGTCACCACCCATTGCTGGGCGGGACAATTGAGGGCTTTCTTTAGCCCTTCTTCGATGGGATACCGCCCTTCTTGCTTGATCACCTTGACAGGGTCATAATCAAAAAAACGGCTCCAAAATACCAGGCGACCCGCAAACCCTGCCACCCGTTGTTTGACTTGTTGGCGATACGCTTGCATCAAGCGGGTTAACACCGTGTATTCAGGACCCACCCATTCTGTGAGTTGCTGCTTGATTCGTTTGGCCAATAATGGACTAACCCCTGAGGTCGAAATGGCGATGGTCAACGGACCCCGTCGAACCAATGCCGGAATAATGTAATGACAATAGGCGGGGTCATCTACCGTGTTACACCAAATACGCCGACGACGGCAGGCAGCGGATACCCATTGGTTTAAATCCGATTCACCAGTGGCCGCAAACACCAATACATACCGGGTAGACAAATCCCAGCGCCGAAAAGACCGTTCGATCAGCGTGACCCGGCGGTTAAACCGGCGAATAGACGGTAAAATATCCGGGGCAATCACCGTGATACGGGCCCCTGCTTTTAACAAATTTTGAATTTTTTCAAGGGCAATGGGGCCCCCCCCAATCACCAACACGGGGCGGTTGCGGATGTCCAAAAATACCGGGTAGTACCGCATTTATTTTACCCAATGGGCAATGGTCGTCGCAGTGGATTCCTCCGAGATAAAACAATCAAATGGGTGTAACACGTGGCCAATGGCCGACACATAGTCGGGCTTGGTGGCCATCAGGACCAACATACCGGCTGACAACAGCCCATGGGCCACCGTGGTCACGGTGGGCAACGAAAACGGCGACAAAGCATCTAAACACATGGTCGAAAAGCCCTGATGAAACAACTCGGCCTCTAACTCTTGTACTTGGCTTAACGCATGACGCCCGGTGATCAGTACCACCCCTGCGCGATGTCCGCATCGTGCCTGTCGTGTGCCAAGGTCCACACTTGAATGGGTGTCCACTTCCAATTCAAAGGCGGGGACACTGGGATGATCGTCATGGGCAATAAACAACCCGCCACCGGCAATGTCATACTCATCGACGATGACGAATCGACTGGTAATGGGGTGATCGGCCACCAAATCAACGGCGATGGGTTTGGCGGTTTCAATGACGATTTCGCCCACTTCATGACGCTGTACTTCTGAAGGGGTGGAACTGGTGAGTGACGCAGAATTTAAGACGCTCCGTATGGCACTCACGACCATGGGCACCTTGGCCGTACCCGTTTTGAGCTTGTAGCGTTTGCCCATGACCAACGGCTGTTTGCCCAGCCAAAACACATTCGCCCTGAAACAAGACCCCACCACGGGTTCGGGTTCGCCTGCCTTACCCATCACATCGCCAGGTTTAATAAACAGTTGGGTGGTAAGGGTGATACCGGTGGCCTGATCCGGCCCGACGCTCTGGGGTAAGGGCGTGACGTTAAAGGCCTCGATTTGATGGAGACCCGCACGCTTTTTGGAGGGGTACACCACCATCTCATCCCCATTGTGTAGAACACCCGATACCATGGTACCGGCCACAATGCGACGGTCATCTTGGTTTTGCGTGAATTTGTACACATCTTGTACCGGCAGGCGAACCGGTAAATGAGCCAGGGGTTTCTCTTTGTGAAACGCATCCATGACCGACAACACATCCAAGCCAGTGTACCAAGGCATCGCAGAGGAAGGGGCAATCAAGTGATCGCCTTGTCGGGCCGAAATGGGAACCCAGGCCGATGGTTTGACCCCAATGCCAGTCAAAAAGTGACCATATTCCGTTTTGATCGAATCAAAGACCGATTGGGAATACCCCACCAGGTCCATTTTATTGATCAACACCGCCACTTGCTTGATACCCAACAACGACAACATGTACCCATGCCGACGTGAATTTTCTTTGATCCCTTCTGGAGCCGAAATCAACAAAATGGCCGCTTCGGCACGGGCAGCCCCAGAAATCATGTTTTTGAGAAATTCAATGTGGCCTGGGGCATCAATAATCACATAATGACGGGTCTTGGATTTAAAAAAACAACGGGCGGAATCAATGGTCACCCCTTGTGCCTGTTCCTCTTTGAGTGCATCCAACAAAAAGGCATATTCAAAGGGCCTCGAATGGGTGTCACACCACGCCCGTACTGACTCTAATTTCCCTTCTGGCAATGCCCCGCTATCAGCCAACAAGCGACCGGTAAACGTGCTTTTGCCATGGTCCACATGGCCCACAATCACCACATTCATGCGTTCGACAGGGGAATCGGAGGGGGGGGTCATCACATATACCCTTCCCGACGAAGGGTTTCTAACCCACCATCTTCTTTGTCTTGGGCCCGACCGGACCGTTCGGCAATGTGGGCAAATTTTCCGGTCCGTAACTCGGTGACAATCTGATCCACCGTCTGGGCATTTGATTCAACGGCTTGGGTACATGGGTAACAGCCCAATGACCGGTACCGTTGGGTACCGCCCGGCGGGGTGAAATAAAGGTCAATAATCGGGATGGACTCACGCTGGATATATTCCCAAATATTGAGTTCGGTCCAGTCCAATAACGGATGAATTCTAACGTGGGTTCCCGGCTTAAAATCGGTTTTGTAGTGGTTCCAAAATTCAGGGGGTTGGTCGGCGATATCCCAATCATGGTGTTGCCCACGGGGCGAAAAGGTCCGTTCTTTAGAACGGGAACCTTCTTCATCTGCCCGTGCCCCCACAATGACACCTGTAAAGGGAGTTGGTTTGGAATCGGGTACCAATTCGCCGGATGCATGGTCCAATTTCCAACGGGGCCAGGTGCCATCTAATGTACCATTGAGGGCGTTGGTTTTAAGGGCTTTACAGCAGGCGATGCGATCGATGGCCCCATCCGGAAAGGTTTGCTTGGTGGCCAATGCCGTTTGGTTTTGTCCAACAATTAACTGAAGCCCCCATTCCAGGGCGACTTGGTTTCGATAGGTGATCATGGCAGGGATTTTATAGGCGGTATCGATGTGGATCAGTGGAAAGGGCACATGACCAAAAAAGGCTTTTCGGGCCAGCCACAACAGCACGGTGCTGTCTTTGCCAATCGACCATAACATGCCCAATTGCTTAAATTCACGGTAGGCTTCCCTAAAAACAGCCACGCTTTGTGATTCTAACCGGTCGAGTTGATCCATGGGCCTCCTTATATCGCATGGGGTGGGTTTTGAACAGGGGGGTCACCGGTAACCTTGGGCTTGTGTGTCCCACTAACTAGGGGTCAAGAACAGGGTGGGGAAATAAGGAAAGGCGTCAGGGTATCAGACTCAACCGGCCCTAGGAGAACCACGCGTGCCCGGTGGGGTGGGGCTAGAAAGGACAGCACCCCGTGGCCATGGAATGATGGGACACGTGGCACCCCACACATGGTCGCAATAGGAGACATTCGACGCCTGGATGTCCCATTCGGTGTCGCGGGCGACCGCACACCCTTCATTGAGTACCATCGCCATCACCTCAATCCCCCGTGATTCAAGGGCTAACATGGTGAGATGCAAATGGTTTAATACCCCCACCCGGTTGGGACCTACCACCACACAGACCAGATGACGGCCTGCAATATGGTCCAGCATGGTCTCCCCCACTCCCCAAGGCACCATGACACCCCCTGACCCTTCGATGATAACAGGAGCGTTGGCTTGTAAGCGGGTCATGGCCGATTCAATGACGGGCCATTCAATGGAACGATGGGCCAATGCGGCGGCATAATGCGGCGAAACGGGCGGGGCAAACTGATACGGCATGCGATCGGCCCGCCAGGTGGGATCCCCCGTCACGTTGGCGATGTGATCATGGGTATCAATATCGAACTGATCCCCCGTTTGAACCCATTTTTGGGTCGTGACGGTCACGCCCCGCTCTGTTAAGCCTTTCAATAAGTGACCCGTTACCCATGTTTTGCCCACATCCGTATCCGTCCCCACGATCAGTTGATACGGGTAGGGCTGATACGATGCGATCCACTGTGCCGGGCTTAGGATTGACAACGCACAATCCCCACTTGATAGGTAGCCACCGTGGTGGCAAATCGGCTGCGATAGGCCTGTTCGAGTTCACGAATAAACCCCGGGGTCCACAGGGTGCCGGGTAACCCACTGCCCCGGGTGCCGGTTTTTTGAATGTGGTCTAATAACGCCCGAATACTGGGAAAATGGTGTTGAATGCGATGTTGGGTCATCTCCACCTGATCAAATAATGAGGTCAATCCCTCATATACTGTCCCCAATGCCATGAATCGACTGGCGGGTAAAAGGGCGGGATACCCCATCACACGGGTGAGTGAATCGGCCAATTCCCAGTAGGTGTCCGGACCAAAAATACTGGCTACCATCAGACCACCGGGGTGCAATTGCTGACGAAAACGACGACAAGCCCCGTTAAAATCTTGCACCCAATGCAAACTGGCATTGGCAACCAACAGGTCCGCTGGATGGGGTGGGTCGGTATCGGCATTGGCCAATCGATAGTGAATCCGCGGATGGGCAAATTGGGTGCATGCGGTCATGATCAAATCGGGAGAGGCATCCCAGGCATCAATGTGGGCCTGGGGAAAATGCGTGGCCAATTGATGCGTATGGTAGCCATTGCCACACCCAATATCCCCGATGTAATGGGGGGATACCCCCTCTAATTGTGCCAACAGCAGCTCAAACGTGAGCCGTTGAACCCTGGCATGGGCCTGATACGTGGCCCCAACCGACTGTTTAGCCATGACCCAAGGCCTTTGATTGGGCATGTTGGACCAACCCTTCAATGAGCTGGTCAAAGCCGATGCCCCAAGCGGCCGCTTGGGCCGGTAAATCCGATACATCGGTTAATCCCGGAATGGTATTGGTCTCTAAGATAACCGGCCCGTCAGGCCCAACGATCATGTCGGATCGTGACATGCCCGCACACCCCAGCACCTCATGGGCGGCAATGGCCATGGTTTGGGCCATTTGGGTGATGTCAGGGGGTAACAACGCAGGGCATTCAAAATGGGTTTTGCCATGGGTGTATTTGGCCTCAAAATCATAAAAGGCATTGGTGGGTTTGAGACCCAATATGGGCAATGCCAAGGGCCCGTTGGATTGATTGATTACCCCCACACTGATTTCGGTTCCTGGTACATAACGTTCGCATAGACACGCTTGAAATGTCTGAAAGGTTTGGGTTAAGGCCCGATCCAATTCGGCGGCATGATGCACCACATATACCCCCAATGATGAGCCTTCATTAATGGGTTTAATGACCAATGGAAACGGCAAAGGACAATCTGGCTGATCGGGTGTCAATACCACAAAAGGGCTGGTGCGAATCCCATGGCGTTCATACAAGTGTTTGCTCAAGAGTTTGTTCATCCCCAAGACCGAGGCGTGAACGCCAGAGCCGGTATAGGGAATGCCCAGGGCATCCAGATACGCTTGAATCCCCCCATCTTCGCCCATGGTGCCATGCAACGCAATAAAGGCCACGTCCATTTGAGTGGGGGACCAATTCATTCCGTTGATGGGATCGACTGGGTAGGCCTCATGACCCAACCGCAACAATGCCGCCAAGACCCGCTCACCTGATCGAAGGCTAATCGCACGCTCTCTTGAAACCCCACCCACAATAACCCCAATTTTCATCCCATCATCCTTACTTCTGGTTGTAACACCACCCCATGGCACTGCACCACCGTATCAATTAAATGGGTGATGACGGCTAGGGTGTCTTGATACGTGGCCTGCCCATGATTGACCAAAAAATTGGCATGCTGGGCCGATAATTCAATGTCACCCCATCGTTGCCCTTTTAATCCAGCCGATTCCAATAAGTGGGCGGCATGGTGTCCCGGTGGGTTTCTGAAAATACTGCCAAATGTTTTCTGTCGCAGGGGTTGGGTGGCCAAGCGTCGTTGGATGGCTTGTTGACTGGCCGCTTTCATCTGAATCGGATCGCTTTCGACCAATTGCAACTCAGCGGCTAATACCATGATGCCCGATTGAAACACCGATGAACGGTAGTCAAATTGGGCCTCGGTGACAGGCCACCAGGTCACTTTGTGACGGTCAATCACCTGAATACGGGTAATCAGATCGGCCATGCATTGTCCCCAACACCCAAAATTCATGGCCACCATACCCCCCAAAGATGCCGGAACCCCTGCGGCAAATTCCAATCCGGATAAGCCCATTTCGATGCTCGCATCGATCATTTTTTTGGTTGGTAACCCAGCGGGGAACACCACCCGATTGCCCGACCGGGTGATGGGACTGGCCGTGGGGGATAATCGCACCACAGTGGGGGTGGCATCAGGGTTGATCAGGGTATTTGAACCCCGACCTAAAATAACGAAGGGGGTGTCCGATGGGGTGGTCCCCCATGCCACCGCTTCCTCGACGGAGTCAAACTCAATGGCACGCGGAATAGACCCCGCCAACTGAAACGTGAGCAATTGGCCCAGATTGGCCGGTGCCATTTCCCGACTCATGCGACAGGAGCCGATTTGATTTTGAGCTGGGCCAATAGTTCTTTTCCGACCGTGGCAATATCACCGGCACCCATGGTAATCACCACATCCCCGGGCCGCAATTGGGGAACCAGTTTGGCTGCAATCATGCTTTTGTTGGCTATAAATTCCACCCCATTTTGCCCCGTTCCTTTTATTTTATCAGCCAATAGTTTGCCGGATATTCCCCTGATCTTGGGTTCATTGGCGGCATATACTTCGGTGATAATGACATGGTCAGCGGATTGAAAGGCCGTGGGGAAAGTGGTCATTTGATCCCGCGTGCGTGTGTATCGATGGGGCTGAAAAACACAGATGATCCGACGGCCCAATGCCAATTTGACGCCCGATAAGGTGGTGTTGACCTCCGTGGGATGGTGACCATAGTCATCGTATACCCGAATGTTTTGGCTTTCGCCGATTAACTGAAACCGGCGTTTGGTACCTGAAAAATGACCCAAGCTATCGATGATGGTGGGAATGGCAATCCCTTCGTGCACCCCCAATGTAATGGCCGCCAAGGCATTGTATACATTGTGAAGGCCATGCACCTTTAGCGTGACACACCCGTGGGCATTGCCATCCACGTGCAACTGAAATTGAATGCCGTCGGCATCATGTTGAATGCCCGAAGCACTCACACTGGCCGGCGCATTGATGCCAAAATACCGAATGTGTAACGGGTCTAAAGGGGCCAATACCCCCCGCAACGCCTCATCGTCTTTGTTGGCGATAATCATGCCTTTTCGTTCGATGACCCCTTGGGCAAAGGTATTAAAATGAGACACCAGATTCTCCCAAGTGTGGTAATAATCCATGTGTTCGGCCTCTAAGTTATTTAAAATGGCCACAGTGGGTGCCAATTTTAGAAACGACCCGTCGCTTTCATCCGATTCGGCCACCAGGTAACTTCGTTCACCCAATCGGGCGTTGACACCATAATCATGCAAATCGGCCCCAATAACAAAAGTGGGTTTGCCATTCCCAAATTCCAACACACGGGTGACCATCGACGAGGTGGTGGTTTTGCCATGGGTGCCACAAACTGAAATTTTGGTTTTAAATTGGGTCATGATATACCCCAGCATCTCAGCCCGATGCATGATGGGTAGTTTTTCGGATCGGGCGTGGGCATATTCAGGGTTATCCTCGGCAATGGCGGTGGACACCACCACCACGTCAGCCAGTCGTAGGTTTTTAGGGTCTTGTGGATAATGAATGATGGCCCCAATGTCTTTGAGCCGGATGGTGCTGACCGATTCTTTGACATCGGATCCTGCGACCTTGTACCCCATTTCGAGTAATAACTTGGCCAAGGCACTCATCCCTGCCCCCCCGATGCCAATAAAATAAATGGTTTTGGACTGACTAATATGCATGTTTCACCACTCAAATGATAATCCCACTACATCGGTATCTTGTAGGGTTCCCCAGTCCGGATAACTAGAATGGGTGTATTGTAACGTAATTGGAGAAAATCGGAAGACAAGACCCATGCCCATACGGGCACTTTGACCCCAAGAGCGGTCCAACAATACCTGAAGGCTCGGGCCAATCGCCACCCGTGCCCCGATGCGAACCGAATCGGAACTAAGATAGCCCATGATACCACCCCATGTGTCGGATACCCCGATTTCTCCCACGGTGTATGAGGGTATATGATCCCACTGGCCATTCGACCAATAAAACGGGTTTGATAACAACCGCCGTATCCCAATCCGGGTATACCAGTGGGCATTCAATTGGTATTGAACGCCCCACCCAAGGCCCAGTCCCAAGGCATCTTGCGAGTCAATCACCATTCGCATGATATCCGCACTCATGCCAACCCCCCACCCGTGGGGCAGTGGAATGGCCATCGAAAGGGCCAGCCAATCGGTATTGGCACCAAAGGTATCCAGATGAATAATCTGATGGGTCACCGGGTGACGGGCGGTCCGAATGAGATCCGCAACAGATTCGGTGTACCACCCCACACCAATGACCGGGCCATCCAGGGCCATGACCACACCCATGCGTTGAATACTGGGCCCGTCACCGGCGGGTTGAACATCCCAGCGAAAAACCCCTTGGGCGGTCATGGGCAACAACAACCCCACGGGATTGGAAAACAACGACCCTTGGGGTGTGGATTCCAGTACATCAGGGATACCCCCGCCCAATACGGGCAACCGGGCATCAGCCGCATGGACAACCGCAGGCCCTATCCAGACACTGACCGCCATCAGCACAATGACCCATACGAGATGTCGGAGGCTGAACATTCGCTACAATGTCCAACAAGTGGATGAGGGGACCCACCCATGTTGCCCATTGGCCCGTTCAATATGAACCCAATGGGGGCGTTGACCCCGTTGCCTCACTTTTTCGCCGGCCACCACCGTAACGCCCTGAGGAGGCCCATTGGGGGTGACGGACACCACCTGATCATCGGCTAAAACGGCCCATGGGTATCGCCATTCCCAAGC